>CAIRTR010000233.1 GCA_903881565.1 Oligoflexia bacterium
GAGTGATGCTTTTAGTTTGGTGGTAGGGGCAACGCTGAATGATAAAGGTCATTATATTTTAGAAGGAAGCGCAGAAGCTTTTGATTCCTTGACGAAAGATGTTTCCGACGAAATTTATTATGAGCTTTCACCGAAGAGTCGCATTAAACAGCTCGCAAAACTTTATGAGCGTCTTAGTCCCGAGGAGGAGTTTTGAGTACCCGCAAGGCGAAGGCACCGGGGACCCCAAAATCTACGGGGTTGAGTGGGGCGTGGAAGTCCTTGGATTGACCTTTACGTTGAATTTGCACGATAACCGCCACTGGGATTATGAGAATGATCGGTGGGAGAGTTAAGGTCAAATGTGCGGAGTGCAAGAATCTCGATGCTGCTGGCAAGTGTTTCGGGCACGAAAAGCCCAAGGACATGATCAATAAGGAAATCTCTTGCGGGATCTGATTGAACCCTCTCTATATCCTCTGAATAAAGGCAAAATCCAATCATATCAAAAACCTGCCCGCAAACGACTTCCTCCGACCTCCATGAAAATACACTGTCACTGGCCGCTGCAGCCGGAAGAGGTGCTTCTGTTAGATCGTTCGCCTGGAAAATTGCTGCATAGCGAAAAAATAGCTCGACAGGACATTGTTCATGGGGTAGTTCACGCCCTAATAGTCGCGAAATCCGCAAGGGATGTCGCCAAAGGGGAAAAAAATGGAAACTTCTCGTAGAAAAGAAATGATTGCTGCTTTGGCGCTTCTAGCTCTTACCGGATCAGTGGTCGTAAGCAATCCTGTGTTTGCTGGTGAGCAAGTGGCACGTCCTCAAAAAAGCGAGGATGCTGAAGCCAGTGCTCTTAACATTTTGAACAGCATCGACGTGTCTTTTGATTCGTCGGAAAATATGGTTGCCAAAATTGAGCAAGCCAAGAAACTGCTTGAGGATGCAACAAAGCAGATGCCAAATAAGGCGGGATCGATCCAGCCTACCTGTTTATAAATTCGCATTGCATTTTCTGACGAAATGATTGCGTCACCACTTCAGCAGTTCGTCCGCTCCGTTTTAGAGGGTTTTGGAAAGACTATTGAGGATGAAAGCAAAGCCTACCTTGTTGTTGATCCCATTATCGCATACCTGAAATTACACCAGATTCCATTTGGGATTAAAGAATTCCCCTTAGACCCTCCCTTCAATCAAAAATATTTTGCGTGTTGCGCGCAGATTGAACCTCCTGGAGGTTCTGCGATTTTCGGATATTCCTCCGGAACTTCTCGAACTGCCCGCGCGATTGCACTGATTGAATCTTTCGAGAGGTACTGCTTTCGGGAAATTGCCTCAAATCGTGAGTTGGCAGGGTTTAGTGTCGCTGATGTTCAAGACGTTGAGCGGCTCGACCATCTTTGGGCCGAGAGAGTCTTTGGCGTGCAGATTATTGTGTCGAGACGTTTCTTTCTAGGGACTCGGATTGTGAAAGGAACCTTTGCTGCGGTCGATGAAGTGTTCATTTGTGGAGATGATCAACAATGTCCTTCGACGACCTCGGGAATTGCTTGTCATCAAAGTTACCCTCAAGCTGCGCTGGCAGCATGTTTAGAAATCTATGAGCGAGACACTCTTCTGCGAAACTGGTTTGCGGGTATATCGCCAACCCAGATCGAGGTTTCGGATTCAAGTCTTGAGGTCTTGGCGAATGATCTTGTGTCGTCAAAGGGGTTTAGTCTTGAGTTGGTTGGTTATTTGACGGAACTGGGGATTCCGATTTGTATAGCGACTCTTCGTTCCGAGGACGAGAGACTTTTCTTTTGGGGCAGTGGGAGTTCCCTGACTTGGGCGCAGGCACGTAGCAAGGCCATCCGGGAAGTGCTGAGTATCTGGATTTTTGACTATCTTGGCCAAAAAAAGCTGGGACAGGAAATGATTCTTTCTGATGAGAACCAAATACGCAGATACGCTCCCCATTATGATCGGATGATTGAGTTTTTTGTGACTCGAGCGCGAGGTTCTGCCCCTATTCAAGGCGTAGATTTCATGTCGAATGAGGTTTTGGCAGGGTTTTTCCTGCATTACGATTTTGCGCTTGTTCCGATAGTTGTCCCTGGTCTGAATGGGGACGCCCCAGTCATAGTGAAGGCGTTCTCGCCAAAGGCGGTTTCCTTGTTTAAAAAGGAATTTCCACTCGTTCTTCCCGCTGATTTTGCTATGATTGTTCAGGGACGGGAACCTTTTCACCCGTATTGAGGGATATGGATATCTATTTTGGAACTCAGGTCACTGCTGACAAGGTTACTCAAGAAGCGCATTTCGAAAAAGTTCTCGGGAGTGAACGCACGCTAGTGATCTCCTCGGCACTGAAGAAATCAGACGTTAGGCTTGGTGATTTTCTTCGTGATGCTCATTCGTTTGTTTTTATTCTGGGTGATTCGTTCTTGCTCAGCTGGGCGCGTGAAGTTTGCGGGATGCGAATGATCGTCTTGGGCTCAAGCGTAGATCCCGCCAAATTATTGCAATCCGATCTTTTTTTGATAGCAAGACAAGTTGCTCAGACCCATGGTTGTCAGCTTATGCAGTGGGCTGTCTTGCGTGAGGATTTCGAGACAAGGAGTTTGAACATCCCGAGTGGATTCTTCACGACTAATCTGGTTTTCGAAAAGACGCTGACCAAGGAAGGGAGCACAGAGTCCTTCGTCGAATCGCTATGGCAGCCGACTGAGTTTGGCTCGGAGGTGTTTCAGACGAATGCGGCTGATACTGAATATTGGGTTCGTTGGACTTATCCAGGATCCACATTTGCCCCTCTCGACACGATCCCTGCTTTGAGGGCGGAGTACGCCTATTTTCCAGAGCTTGAGAAGGGAGGGGCCGCTGCGGGAATTTGTCTTAGGGGCCATCCATCGCAAGCGTATGTTGTTTGGATTCAAAATCGTGTCACGGAAACTGCATTGATTGCGATGATCTGGATTCATTCAGAATTGCGGATGAAAATTTCGGGATTCGAAATACTTTCGCAGGCGACGCGGTGCCTGAAGGGGCGCGGTTTTAAGACAGTCCGTTATTTTGTTTCGGCTCAAAACATATCGGCGATGAAGATGTTAAGTCGAGCGGGTTTTCAGATGACGAGGTATGTGATCAATGCGTATGTTTAGGAGATTTGGTTTTGGGTTTCCCTTGATATCGATTCTTGTTTCAACCTTGTCCTGGGGGAAGGACCTTACTGTTGCAGTGTCTGTCGATATTATGCCGCGCGATCCGGTCGATCTGAAACTTTTGGATGAGTGGGAAATTTTTGCTGGTGTGTACGATACGTTAGTACAATACGATTCAAGTGAGGGATTCACTGGCATTTTGGCCGAAAAATGGGAGTTTAGTGCGAAAGAAAAGACACTTACCTTTAAGATGAGATCGCAGGCCAAGTTTTCTGATGGTACGCCCATAACGGCAGACGACGCGGCATTTAGTTTCCGGCGGGTGCTATATCTTGATCAGGATGGGTCGCAAATCCTATCGCGTTGTCTTTCTGGTCCGATGATAAAGCTGAGTTCTCCCGAGCAGCCACATCCCGGGATCCGCACTCCGGATTCGACTACGCTCGTAATTGGTCCTCTGCAATGCGGTGAGACGCTGCTTAATGAATTGGCGAACGCTAATTACGGCATTATTTCCAGAAAATCGCTTGATGTGCGATTCAAAGTCAAATCTTCTGGCCCTTTTTCTGGCCTATTTACTTACCGGTATGAAAACGGTGAGTTTATTTTGAGCCAGAACCTACAGAATTGGCGTTGGGGTAATCCGCAGAAAAAGACTTCAGGAAATATTCATGTCGTTCGGTTTAGTCCGGAACGGTTTTTGAATGGCCCGTCTTCTGTTCAGCTGCTGCGTATTTCTGATCCAGGGATTTATCGTCGCGCAAAGAGTTTAGGCTATCGGATGCGTTTGTCGCTTCCGATTATGACTTGGTATCTGGCGCCGGCAACAATGGGTCGTGCGCAAATTTGGGAGCGCGATGTTATAAATGATATAAATGCCAATCTCGATCGTAAGAAGCTTGGGTATTTTGTGGATAACCCCTTAGAGCACGTTACGACAAATTTTTTTCCGGAAGAATTTAATTGCGGTCCTAGCGCCCTCGGAGGCCAGTCAGAAGTAAAGAATGCGTTGGACAGAAAGGCGGTGAATATTGAGTTTGTTGAACATTCATCCGGTGAGTCAAAAGTATTTAGTCACCAGGTCGCCGATGAGCTTAGATTGTTAGGGTATTCGGTTGGTAGTGCTACTGCGGGTAAAAAGAAATATTTAAAATTGACTTTCCGAAGGCAGTTTTTGGGCGACTCTGTGGTCAATGTGCTGTTGATGATCTTTTGGACTTTGAAGACAATTCCTGATCCTAACGCTGAAATTATCCCACAACTGCAAAAGATTGAGCGAATGGATAAGGTGGAGCAGCGTCAGTTTCTGAAAACAGTGTGTGGGAAATTCCACCACTTCAATCACATCCCAATTGCATACCGAAATTATGCGTTGGCCGCGTCGGACGATGACCTCTTAGGCGTCTTTTCAAAAGTAACGGGAAATCTGTTACTCGAGGAATTGACTAAATATAGGGATAGATTATGACGGGACAGTCATCTGCTTTTGAAAATTCGTATTTTGCAGCCCGCTGTGCCGCCATCACTGAGGAATGTGTTTATTGGGATATTCTGCGCAAAGTCCCGCTTTTGCCAGGTGCGATTCCAGAGCTCTTGGAAGTCGTGGCAGCTGTGCTCGGGAGCAATGCTTTCGGGGAGCATGCGAAGCATTGTTTGCTCGTACCGATCTCAGACCACTACCTTTTCAGGGACCTTCAGGCCTTGGGGTGTCGTTGGGCGGGGTATGGCGTTGCAACTAATGAAGGAAGATCTCCTGAGGCCGCTTCCGCGTGGGCGCTTTGGGATGGACTAACGGGTTTTCAAGTGGAGCCGTTAAAGGAATTAGATTCTCTTCTTGCTTGCTCCGGTAAGGTGCTTCGCTATGTCCTGGATGCGTCGGGAGAGCTCGCTCACGATCCCAGCTTTGATTCGAGTAATTATTTTCGGTTTGTCAAAAGTCATGAACGGTATTTCGCTGGCCTCACTTCGAATCAATACTTGAGGTCAAAGACGCTTTGGAGTGATCCAGTAGTGGCTAATACAAGCAGTGTAGGTAGAGTAAGTGATGCTGCATCGCTTGCGAGAGCGATTCCCTCATTTCATGAAGTTGTTCAACAACGCAAGTCAGCATCCACATTGTCGGGTGATAAATCGATCAGCAGAGCGGAACTCGAGGCAGTTTTTGAGGATAGCTACTATCAGCGGTCTGATGGGCATTTTCCAGTTGGATCTGCAGGTGGTTTTGCCAATTTCCGTTTACTTTTGGTTGTAGAGCGATGTTCTGAGGTTGCGGATGGATGTTATGAAATTGATCCGGTCACGCGAACTTGGCGGCTCAAAAATTCGAATGTGGATTGTGCTCTGATTCATCAGGCGGGTTTCTCACAGGAAATTTTTCACGGGTGCACAGCCTGGTTGGCGATTCTTGCAGACATAGAGCAGCCTGCGAAGAAATACGGGAACCGGGCTTATCGTTTTTCAATGATGGGTGCGGGAGGTCTTTCTCATGCGTTGCATTTGTCCTGTGTTTCTTATGGGATCGACTTTCGGCTTATGGGTGGGTTTGATGATGGAATGATGGAAAAAGTGTTGTCCCTTGATTCAAACCAGGGAAACATGATCGCTGTGATGGTTGGTCTCAAGAGATAGGAGTATCCTGGTGAAACATTTACGGATCAAAGCGTTGGACCGTTATTTTCTGTTGCTCTTGGTCTCGTTTCTTGGCTTAGTCTGGGGCGGAACCTTTATGATCGAGCGGAGAATAGCGCGCTCAGCATTGCAGTCCTCGACAGAGCAGCATCTTCAGTCGGCGAGAATTCTTACAAAAACTGTGGAGCGAGACCTATTGGGCGGAGAGATCCGTGATGCATGGAAGCAGCTCAATCGTGGAATAGATCGGCAGAGTTTGATCGGCTTTCTTCTGGTTGATGGCGCGGGGGAGCTGATGATTAAAGACCCTGATACCAAAGAAACCTATGATCGCATTCGGGCAAAAAACCATTGGGAGCGCACCGCCGGCATCGAGGGTCGTTTGTTCGAGATTTCTCAGGCCAATGATTTTATGATTGTAACTGAAGAAATTCAGCAAATGGGGCAGCATCGCGGTTCAGCGAAGATCATATATCTGTTCAATCTTCAGCGTGTCGTTGAAAGTTTGAGTCTAATACGATTTTCATTTTTTGCTTTGTTGATCGGGCTTTGTCTGGTTACCATTCCGGTATTCTTTGTGTTGCGACGAGCCTTTAAAAGTTCCTTGGTTTCGATTAGTGAAGGTGTTCAGCAGGTACTTAGAAACGAAGAGCCAACTAACGCTGCTCGAAGTCTGATGGCTGATTATTTCCCATCGATTCCGTTTCTCAAGCGTTTTAGTCAAGAGTTTCAAGAGACGAAGCAAAACCTTCAGGAGCAGCTTAAACTGACATTGGTTGGCGAAATCGCCTCTCAGGTGGCGCACGATATACGAAGCCCACTTGCTGCGTTGGATTCGGTGGTTAATCGGATGGGGCAGCTCCCCGAGCAAGATCGGGTCTTTATGCGCAGTGCGATTAATCGCATTAAGGATATCGCTAACGATTTGCTTCAGAAGAATCAGGAGATGGTGGCTGCATCGAATGTGTCAGGTGTAAATGCAGCTCGTGCCGCGACAAAGGGGGGTGGCGGTGAGACGCTTTCGACCCAACTTCTTTCAAGTCTGTTGGATCCACTCATTACTGAAAAGCGATTACAGTTTCGTTCGAAGATCGGTATCGAGATCGATGGACGGATTGATGCCCGCTCTTATGGGCTATTTGCGAAAATCAAGGCCACGGAGTTTAAGCGTGTAGTGTCGAACCTTATAAATAATGCTGTTGAGGTTCTGGGCGAAAAGGGTTCTGTGGTTCTGTCTCTCTCGGGACAAGACAATCAAATTGAGATCACGGTACGTGACAACGGCAAGGGAATTGCCCCGGAGGTCTTGGCAAAGCTCGGGCAGCGCGGCGAAACCCATGGGAAAGCCGGTGGGTCAGGGCTGGGGCTCTACCATGCTCGAACATCGGTTGAGTTGTGGGGTGGAGCGTTTAGGATTGAATCCGAAGTAGGCAAAGGAACATCGGTCATTATGACGTTGCCGCAGGCGCCAGCCCCGCAGTGGTTCGTTTCAACACTGAGCCTGCTCCCGGGAACATCGGTTGTGATTTTAGATGATGACAGCAGTATTCATCAGATCTGGCAAGGGCGCATGGACTCCCTGCGAGTTTCCGAAAAACAGATTACGGTGGTGCACGTTTCCACGCCCGAACAGTTGCGCACTTGGATACAACAGAATTCAGCGGCAGCGAAGCAGGCCCTCTACTTGGCGGATTATGAGCTTCTGGGTTTTCAAGAAACGGGATTAATGCTGATTGAAGAGCTGAATTTGGGACCGCAAAGCGTTCTTGTGACAAGCCGTTTTGAAGAACGACAAATCATGGAGGGTTGTAAGAAGCTCAAGGTGCGGCTCATCCCGAAAGGATTGGCCGGGTTTGTGCCAATATCGTTTGGTGTGGCCCTTGAGAGTGTCGATGCTATTTTGATTGATGATGATGATTTGGTCCATCTCACCTGGAAGAGTGCTGCTAAATATGCCGGGAAAAGTATTAGGGTCTTCTTGCATCCCGATCAATTTTTTGCGGTAGCGGATACCTTTGGCAAGTCTTCACCGGTGTACGTTGATGCCAATCTCGGTCAGGGAATAAAGGGCGAGGATGTCGCAGAGAGAATTCATAAAATTGGATTTACGCGGGTGTTCCTTGCGACGGGTTATGAGCCTGAGAAATATAAACAATATAAATTTTTAGAAGCGGTTTTGGGAAAAGATCCCCCGTTTTAGGGGTGAAAATCAAAAGGCATCTAGCCTCTGCCGATGCGCAAGTTCAAGATGTGCGCGACTTGTCTCAGGGCCGGATCCTGATCGGAAATGCCCCGAGTCTCAAATGTTTCAATTAAGAATTCGGACTCGGTGATGTCCCCTGAATCGAGGGACACGAATCCCGCGATGCAATGGTAAGTGGCGCCCTGCTGGTCCGCTTGCAGTGAGCGAGGATTGATCAATGTCAGGGTATCTGCACTCCAGGGCTTTTGAGCTGATAATGGGATCAGCGCGAAGCACAGCAATGGTTTCAGCATAAGTGATGTCGACAATAATGGCTTGAGGCCGGATTCTTGCCTTTCCAATTCTTCTGCTCGCGAGCCACGCTCTTGGAATTGAGCCTGCCATAGGTTCTTGGTTATCATCCGAGGGGATTGCTCCTAGGGCTGCGATCACCTCTAAATCAGGGCGAAAAGGTGCCAGAACTTCTGCGAGCGCAGCCTCCGGTGTTTCGCCGGTATAGAGGGTCATCACTGGGTTTTCGGAATCACTGATGTCAAAGCGGTTATGCATCCGGGGTGGGCGGATGGTCCATGGATCTTTTCGAGCGACACGGTAAATGAAGTCGGGGTGGGTAGCGATTTTCAAGTTTACTCACCCGTAGAAAGAAACTTCTTCGCAGCGTCCCTGACTTGCAGAAAATTCTCATTGAAGTCCTGATGAAGTAGGCTCGCTGGGGACTGATCGTCTAGCTCAGGGTTTCTACCCATGAACCAAACTTGCACGGTGTCGCGGTCCTCGCTCTCCATCATTAAGGATACGAGACTGAAAAGATGTCTAAGTTTCATTTGAGTGCTGGGGTGAGGTTTTCGCTCGCCTCGAGCATAACGACCAATGTCTCGTCCATCTGATAGGCTCACGAGATACGCGGTCAGCTTCTGGGTAAGTACTGATTGAAGTTGTTCGGCGATTACTTCCAGGCGACTTCGGGCAACATCTAAGGTGAGATCATGGGCTTCGCTTTGAGATATGGCGTGGCGTGCGTGAGCAGGCATAAAATAGACCTCCTGAGTTGAAGTATATCAAAACACCACTTGAAACACCACATTAAACACCACCAATGTAGATCGGCCTTTGACTTGGGTTTTTATTAATGGTTTCAAGTGGATGCGAATTTGCGCAGGGATCCACTGGGGAAGGACTTATTCAGCGGTATTGACAAATGTACGCAATATGTCGTACATTTTGACTATGGGTTTTAAGGAAATCCGCCGTCTGGCGATCCAAGCAATTCAAGAGGGAAGGGTGCAACATGAAGCCCGTGGCGGAGTAGATGAAAAGAATCTCTTGCTAGTGGGAGACGTAACTATTGATCAAGTCGTCCGCTTGTTGAGTGCGTGCCGGGGGACGCAGTATTCATCATCGCCTCATCACACGGTGCATGACATCGTCGTTCATGTCTTTAAGCCAGAAGTGAATGTGGGTCTAAAAAAAGAGCGTTGGTACATCAAGCTCTATATTCTTGAACCGGATGTTTGGTTCATCAGTGTCCATCAAAGCACTAAGGCAAAGTGTTAAAGCAAAGCAAGAAGGAGTGAGTGTTATGAAACTTTATAAGGTCGGGGAAAAGTCAAAAGCGGTTTGTGAATCTTGCAAACAGCTCCGCTCAACCACGTTTCAGGAGCGAGATGTGCCCCTAAGCTCTGGCAAAGGAATGGTGCCTAGTGTTCTTGTGGCGGTTTGTAATCATTGCGATCAGATCGTCTCGATTCCTCAGCAGTCTGTCCCCAGGATTCAGGAGACCTTGCGTTCTTCTCGGCACCCACTTGAAGCTAGAATCCCCCGGCATCTCTTAGATGCCCTTGTACTTATGTGTTACGAACTTGGGGGCGGGGCGAGTGAGTCCAAGCAGACTGTGCTTTTTCGATTTTATTTGCGGCGGGTATCTAAGGCCAAGAAACTCTATGGTTGCCTGGAGGCGCTTTCGCAGTCCGAAGAGGCTCAAGGCAAGGCTGATTATCGCTTCTCCATAAAACTTAACGATGAACTTTATAAAATTTTCTTGAAGCTAGAAAAAGACACCCTTCTCAACAAGGCTGAACTGGTTAAGGGCATTATCATTCAGATGAAAAAAGACATTTTGGACGACAAGAATAAGGAGCTTCGGAACGATCTAAAGGGCGTTTTGCTATTAGCTGCTTAAAGGGAGATGACCGACGAAGTCCTCTGTGATAAGTCCCCTTTTATATGCCCAGTTTGAAAGGATCAGTTCCAGCCTATAAAGGTGATCTTGAGTTCATGAAGTTGCTGAAGGATATTGGTTCCAAGAAGGAGCTGCCTGAAGCAAGAGCAATTATGATGCGGGACATTTGGGCTGTGAAATTCACGCCTCCCGTTGAAACTCTTCAGTCAATCCTTCCAGCTGGTGATGCTCAGAAAGCCGATCACTCAATGGTAGGCGAATTCTTTGGGCAATTTTTTGCCCTTTATAATGCTTTGGGTGAACACCAGGAAAAGGGTAAGCCGTTTCGGTTGTTTGAATTCCAAACGGTCGACTCCCCCGTGTTGCTGCGTAAGAAACTTGGACATAGGCAGAGTGAATTAAAGGAGCTGATGCCACTTTTTAGGGATGCCCCTAATTTGGCGGATAAGGTGGATGCAGATCGAAGAATCGCGCTTCTTGATGATGCTTTCGAATTGGGCCGTGAGGCGAGTTTTTCCAGGTCGTAAGCCCCATGTTTTTCCTAGACGCATCTGCGCGAGTGCTGATGACCTCCGCAGCTGTCTTTCCATGGGTGGCCCAGTGAAGCTTGTTCTGAATGGTAGCGTAAAACGCCTGTGTCACTTCAGCTCTGGGATCGTAATCAATGCTTGTGGCATATATGTCGGTGACCTTTTGGTAGAACCTACGTTCCGAAGCCCTGATGTCTCGGATACGCAGCAATAATTCGTCAAAATAGTCCTGCCCGATGGACTGGCCCTCTTTCAGCCGGTCATCATCCATGACGAATCCCTTAACAAGAAGCTCCTTCAGCTGAGTGGTCGCCCATTGTCTGAATTGGGTTCCACGGTCCGATCTGACGCGGTATCCGACGGCCAGTATGGCTTCAAGACTATAGTGCTTTAAAGAGCGATTTACCCGTCTTTTGCCCTCATTTCGAACTTGTAAGTATTCCTTACAAGTTGCCTCTTCGCTGAGTTCGCGCTCGTCGTATATAGATTTAAGGTGAATGGTAATGTTTTGGGAGGTGGTCTGAAAAAGCTCGGCTATCGCTGCCTGGGTCAGCCATACCAAATTACCTTCAAATCGAACTTGGATCTTTGTTCGGCCATCGGTTGATTGAAATAAGGTGATCTCACCCTTATCTAGCCAATCGAAAATGCCATAATCGCTTACTTTGTAATCAACCATTAGCTTAAATGCTTCAGCGGCTTTTTCAGGTTGAACTTCAGCTAAATAATTGATTTTAAAGCGTTTTTTCGAAAATGGCGGAGAGGGAGGGATTTGAACCCTCGGAACCCTTTCGGGTTCACACGCTTTCGAGGCGTGCGGATTCAACCGCTCTCCCACCTCTCCGTATTCTGTTAGTTTTCAACAAGTTGTAACCGTCTAATACGATTCTGATTTTTTAAATCGTTGAATGTCTCTTCTTGTACCTGATTGCACTGGGTGGCGTCAAGCTGCTCTATATTGTTCTCTGGAGTGTGCAAGTTTGTGTGCAAGTCAAACCGCGTCATTTCTGAGTGCTTTTTCTTTCGAGAGAGAATCTTCACGTAAATGTCGTGGACCTCTTCATAAGTCGGAAGCTCGTAAAACAGGGGGCGTAAAATGGCCCTAATCTTTTTCTATGCTTTCTAAAGTGGTTAGGGTACAGTATTGGTACATAGTTTGTACGGAGTTGGTACAAGCTTCTGATCGAGGGCAAGGGAGAAACTTATGCCGAATGCTGCAAGAGTCACAAGCGCCGCGAGAATTACAGCGTCCGACCTCGGGGCTATTCAAAATAAAATGGGTTTTCTATCAGAAGACTACACCAAGCTGCGGCCACGGGTGTTGATGAAAGCAACGGGGCTCGGCGCAGCCACGCTTTCGACACAGCTGGGTCAAGTGCGGACCCATATGTATCGTGAGGAAATTCCTCTAAGCACGCGCTTGAAAAAATGTGTGCTCGATTTAGTCCAAACGACCGATCTTGCTTTTGAACTTTTCCAAGGTGATTTGGAAGAGACTCGAAGATGGATGATGCTGCCAAACACGATGTTATTTGGTCAGTCTCCCTTTGAGGCATGTTTTTCGGGCAAAGGTGCAGACTTGATAACGTGGCTCAATACGCGGCTAAATCGACTCCCGGGATCTGCGTTCTAGGTCATGGTACGAAGACGGAAAGCTCCGAGACGACGACACGTTCTGATTAAGCCGGCTCGGAGCCGTGATCGTCATCATATTTCTCTTAACGCTGTTCCCAACCTAGAAAAATTTAGACAGGACATGGAGCGAAGCCGCAGACAAAAGGAACGTAAGGATCTCGCAGAGAGCCTAGATTTTTTGGATTGGATCACTAAGCAGACTCGTCTCCCTGTTGGTCCCGATGTTCACTGGACTGCGCCAGTGTTTCGGTTGATGTACGGAGGCGCTCCACCGCTTTCAATTACGGGTAGCTTTGGTGCGGGGGGGCGGTTTAATGCAGGGATGGCTCAAATGTCATCACATTTCCCGAATCTCAAGCCGCAAGGCTGCTTGTATGCGGCATCAACGCTTGAGTGTTGTTATGCAGAAGCCCAACCCCCCCTTCGGAGCTCCACAGCAGTATCAGCTTACGCCCAATCGGTCTTTTGTGTTGTGGGACATGCAAAAAGTTTTGCGGCATTACTCCGATCCTGTGCTGGAGCAGCGATTATTGAATGCACCCCTGGATGCGATCTGGTCACACCAGAAGGTGCCTGTGACTTCTCAACTTCTGGCTGCCGAACTCCGTCGCATAGGGGGAGATGGCATCATCATACCGTCCACCAAGAGGGCTGCGGATAAGAACGTCGTTTTATTTTTTGATTCAGACGATAAATGTGGAGCAGCGTTTCAAGTCCAACAACTTGCTAGTTGAAAACGGCGTTGTTGCGTAATTCCCCCTGACAAAACGGGGGGATGGCCGTCTGGGCGGGGTACCTACGGAGCCACAAAGACAAATCCGTCTTCGCTGATCTCCATGATTCGATAGCCGCGAGCAGGGATCCCGGCACCTTCCCAAAGGTTCTTTAAGACGTATTCAGCCACTCCTACGAAGTCTTTTCCAAATCTCACGATGCGCGTGAAGACGAGGTGGTCCCAGAACCCTCGCTTAGCGCTCTCGCAAACGTCTTTTGATTTGGAACGCGCGAGAGCATGACTCTTCTTTGCGCCCGTTACAATCATCGCAATGCCGCCTGAGAGTTCCCGAATAAACCCCTGCCAATCTGCGCGGCTTTTCGCACGAATCAGCAGATGTAAGTGGTTTCCAACGTTTGCGTAGCGGTAAACGGAGACTCCCCAGCGGGTTTTGAGGCGATCCATGAGGTTGCGGATGTGATTGCAATGCTGCGGCCGAAGCATGGAGAGCTCTCCCCTGGCCTTTGAGGACCTAAGAACGACGTGCAGCGCTTGCTTGGGGTCAAAGGGCCGCAGGCCCTTTCTTTTCCCCTTGGTGTGCTCTCCGCCATGAGCACCCTTAGCGGTAGTACGGTTAAAGCCAGGAAGAAAGAGTTGTTTTTGTTGTCCTTTTTGTCTCATAAAACCTCAAAAAGTATTGGGGCAATGGTTACTAAAGGTTTATACATGAGACTATAAAAATGGGCCAGAAGAAAAATTATCGAGTAGAAAACTGGAAAGAATACAATAAAAGTCTTATAAGCCGGGGCAATCTTACCCTCTGGTTTAGC
>CAIRTR010000234.1 GCA_903881565.1 Oligoflexia bacterium
CTTTAGTTTCCGCTAAGTGGAACCTTGACAAGTTGGAAAAAAGAACGAAAGCAGGTAGCCAAAAAGACAGGTGACGGCTGCCGGTAAGTTTTGGATACCCAAAAAGCCAAAATTTGGAGCAAAAGCCCTTATGGACATGCTTCTTGGGCAGTTTTTTGGGTTCGTGCCAGGTGTCCTTTGAGCAAATGCGCGGTAAATGACTGCTTTTCTCGGAATCGCAGTGGCAGCTCAGCAACTCTTGGAAATGGTTTGCCCATTAACTGCCGCCTAAAACGTCCCGGAGTTCTCTTTGGGTTCTTGTCCCAAAAGCCAGTGGGAACTGGCGGGAAAGAAGCTGCCAGGAAACTCAAAATAGAACCTGCGAGCAGGGTTATTTCTGGTAAACGCTGGACACATTCTGGGTTGTGAACAAACTGGCGATGTGAACCCAGCATTTGCTTGGAACTCAAAGGGACTTGCTCGACCGGCCAGCGGTCTGAGTAAATGTGATGCACACTCTCGGGTTTTAACTTGATCGGCGTTGCCATGACCCAAGGCGTCTTGTACTTGGCGTCGTGAAACACATAGATATCAAAGGTTTCGTTTTTCGGGCTGGGCTTTTGGTTGGTAAGCACCAGCTCGCGCCAAATTTTCACCCGGATTTCTCGGCCATCTTGCGTCAGTGTAGCGGTCTCATCTGGGCTGCTGGCTTCCATCACCTTACCCTTCCGAGTACGTCCCAATGGCCGCACGATGGCTCCGTATTCAGGTTTACGCCCACGGCGGGCAGGTTCCGGTAAAAAGTTCCTGCGCCCAGTCATGTTTTGGGCTTGCTTCAGCACAAAGCGCGTAATGTTGGCTTCTTGTACGGCTCCAAGTTTCACGCCCGCATCAATCACGGCAATTTCATCGCTTTTCAGCTCTTTGGCGACCTTTGGCAGGAACGTTTTCCACAAAAAGGGTTCAGTGACCTTCTTTCCATTGGCACGCTCAATTCTGCGCAACAATGCCAGTCGCTGCCCATTCAACTCGCCAACCTCACCACATAACCCAATGTTGACAGCTGGCAAAGCTCGCTTTGCCGCAGGGTGAAAGTGAACCCCAGGACAATTCTGGAGGGTCGGACGATAGTAGGCGGTTATATCGACGGTAATTGGAAGAAACCCTTCGTAGCGACGCTCCTTCCAATCGGGTAGTTTCCGAACATAGCCACCGAACTCGGAACATAGCTCTTGGATGCTCCAAACGCCACTTCCAAACGCGGCCCACGATCGCCGAGTTTCCTCGTCGCTCAATCCAGTGGACTTCAAGGCCGGAATGATAGCTCCTCGATTGGGAAACAGAGCACCACTGATCAGCATCCACTGAAAGTGGACCATTGCCAGGTTGGTGCCGACTGGAAGGTGCTGACAAACTGTGGTCAAGGTTGCTATGGTATGATTCAACATGGTAATGGGTTCCTCGCATGATTTTGTGTTTCGCAAAACAAGATTATCATGTTTTGAACCCATTACCACGGCTTATTTTCTTATCAGTTAGCGGAAACTAAAGTGTCGTGCTTGTCGAGATAAAGAGAAAACGAACCGCAAAGGCCGCCAAGCGCGAAGCTTATAAAGATTTTCTCCCCGGCACTGCCCGCCAGGTCAGGTGTGGTGCGCTTCGCGGTTCGAAAATTCTTGCAGCCTGGCCTGATGCCAGTGCAGGCCATCGCTGCATCTGCCAAAGAAATGGTGGAAATGCGCGACAACTGGCTCAACCCGACCCCTCCCAGCCTCCCCCGAATCGGAAGAGCGCCGATACAGGGGAGGGGCCCAGGCGCACGCTGACCAACCTGTACAACGCCCGCCCCACCTGGCTTGACCTGGCGTATAAGTGCCTGGATGTCGCTGTCTTCGCCGCCTACGGTTGGCTAACAGACC
>CAIRTR010000235.1 GCA_903881565.1 Oligoflexia bacterium
CCTAAACGTCGCACCCGTCAGAGAGCCCGTGGATTGATGCGAAAAATTTAGCGGATCATTACAACTTGAACTCACTGCCGCAAAAGCAATGAGAAGCGACCCAGACAAAAAAAGCTTCGCACGCGAAAGTGGATAAAACATAGAATTCCCCCTTGTTTACCAACTATAATGATCAACTATTTACTAGCTAAAGTCAAATCCCTAATATCTATATGCAACACATTGAATTTATGACTAATTTTATACAGCACCACGGCTAAGTAGCCCTGACATAGCTGTGCATGGCTTATCAGCGATCACGAGTTTTGCTTGCAATACCTGACTAATTCAGTCAAGATAAACACTGGGGATTCTATATTTAGGGGGAAGTATGAGATTAACGCAAATGTCTCGGGCTCTGATCGTATTCTCTGCGGCTGCTTTAGCAACGAGCTGCTCAAAACGAATGGCACTTGATCTATCCGCCGAAAACACAGACGGCCAAACTGGAAGGTTCAACGGAACTCTTGAAATGTCTGCCGCGCGCCAAGGAGGAGAACTCGATGCCACGTTTGGCACCTCGGGACACGTGCAGAGGAACTTCCGGTTCGGTCATTATACGCCTCAATTCGCAGTGCGAGACGCAAAAGACAACCTCTTAGTCGGTGGTCTGTCCCAGAAGACGAACGACCGATACTTCATCGCGCGTTTTAGCAAAAATGGTGCGCCCGATCCCACCTTTGGCAGAAACGGCTTCTTAGAATTTGGCGCTCCAAAATCAGGGAGCACCCTCTTATCCATCGCCCCGAAGGGCGAAGGAGAAGGCCTGGTCTTGGGCACGACCTGCACCTCTGAGACCAACGGCGTCTGTTCGGCCTATACGTTCTTCTCCGCAAAGTTCAACGACAAGGGTGAGCTCGATCCGACCTACGGTGAAGCGGGCCAGCACAACGTCAGTGAAAAAGGCGCCCATTATTCTGTCACAAGCACGCGCTCTGGAATTTTCGTTATTTCGCGTGTTATTACCACAAAAGCGGGAGTCCCCCAACTGGCCGTCGATCGCCTTCTCCCCTTTGAAACCAAGTCTCTGCGCATTCTCACCGTCGACATGCTTGCCGACGCAGGCCCCTACTCAGTCACGAGCCAAATGGACGTAGCCGGCAAAGATGATAAATTACTGCTCTCAGTCTGCGGAAACAAAGGCGCAACCTACCTCCTGAATCGCTACTCCGGCGATTTTGCGACGGGCAGTCTCGACCCAAAAGTTGAAGCCTTCTTAGGTACGGGATTCATGAACGTTGATAACGTCATTGATCAATGCATTGACCAAATTCTTCCCCTGCCCGAGGGACTTCTCGTGGCAGGCTCAGGCGGCATCGGCGGCCCTGCGGATTTAGTTTATCGTTTTGTGGCCCTCACAAAGGCAAGTGGCGAGCTCATCTGGAAAGAAATCCGAGACCAGCAGCCGACCCATTATATGTCCCTCACCTCAGGCTCAGGAGAAGTGATGGAACTCACATCACTCCGTGACCCCGAACTCATTCGAATGTCCCTTCAAACAGGGCAACCGGTCGGTAAAAAAGTAGCTTTTCACTTGGGAGCATCAAAAAGCTCACTCCTCGCACTCCTTCCCGGATTTGATTCGTCATGGTTGGGAGTCGGAAGCGCCTGTTTTTCAAAAAGCGACAAAGATTGCGGGATTGCGCTCTTTGATGCAGATGCAAATTTTTCATTAACCACGGAGCCAGTAAAAAGACACGTCCCTGTACTTCCCAACTCTTTTAGCGCATTTTCTCTGCAAAATGACGGATCCATTTGGAGCGCTGGCACCATCCGTGGCAAATCCTCAAAAGTAAGCGCGATTGCAGCGTTCACGCCAGAGGGCCGAATCAAGGCTGACTTTGGGCCCGAGAACAAAGGCGAAACATTTTTTGAAGACCTCTCCGAACCCGTAGCCATCCTGCCCATTGATGACGGAAAAGCACTCGTGATGGGCACAATAGCCGCAGAGTCTGGCGAGCAAGGCGTCTGGGTAAGGCGCCTACTGAGCTCCGGAAAAATCGATATCGCCTTTGATACCAAAGGGCACAAAGTGCTTTTCATAAAGGGCAAGGACTTCACACTCGCCACCGCCAAAATGGGGACCGACGGACGCCTCTATCTCGCAGGACAAGCATGTCCGCTCGCCGGTGACAACAACATGAGCTGCTACTTTTCGGTGATGGCCTTTTCGCTCAAACCCACCGATCCAAAACCGCTGACGACCAAGATCTACGACGAAACTGTTTACGCAGGCAAAATCAAGCAGGTCGTGCAAGACTTCCCGCACGCCATGGTCTTTTCTAAAGACGGAACTGGCTTCATCGTAGGATCCCGCTGCACCAAGAGCCCAGAAGCTGCGGCACCCGCCGCAGACCCTGCTGCTCAAACCGCTCCCAGCCAAGCCATGCAAGATGTACTTAGTCGGTTTTCAGGTGCGATTACTCCAAGCGCAAGCACAGGCAAAACTGTCTTAAACACTTCTTTGTTAAACAATAAAACTAATTTGGCTGGCGTAATCGGTCTCCCCGCCTCCGCGCCAAGAGGAAGCGCGCCAACATCTAACCCGCTACGCGCTAACTTTGCTATCGTAACCCCGACAATCATCCCCACTCGGACCACCCCCGCTTCGACACCAAGGCCCGCAGCAGTAACCAACAGCCAAATTCTTGATGCTGCGATTGGAACGAAAACGCTCGTAAATCACTTCACGCCAGATTTGATATCACAATTAGGGGATCTTACTCAAAACACTAAGGTGGCCCTTAGTCAGGGAGCCTTCTTTTCGGGCGATCTTTTAGGCATGAATTTCGAGGCGAACTCAGTTCTTTTCAATTCAATTGGCAACCTATTCGATGAGATGGCTAAGTTTCACTGCGATTGGCAGATACAAGCTTTCAAGGCAGATACCCTCACCAAAACTGCGCGGCTCACACAGTCGCTTGCAGACAGTACGGATGCGGTTTTGCCCACCCAAAAGTATGCGGCCCAAACCTTCGTCCTCTTAGACGAAACAGACACCCCAAGCTTCATGGTGGCTGGAGACCTTTGCCTGGACGGCTTTGGATGCGATCCTGTTCTCATGAAGTTTCACTACGAGAAGAAAAACGACGTCGCCTCAATCACGCCTGATTTATCCATTGGCGTTAAAGGGCGCATCCTGCTCCAGTTTCGCGACCACACGGTGCTGGAACAACTGGAAAACTCCTCCAGGACAAAAGTGCAGAGCATGGTCCTCCAACGAGATGGTAAAATCGTGATCGGCTGTAACTCGCTAGACGGAGATACAAACGACATTGCAATCGCGCGCATCAGGCCCGACTCATTAGACCTCGATCCGCGCTTCGGTCCAGACGGTACGGGCATGATCATGCCCCGCCTTGGCAGTGAAGCCAATTTTCTCAAATCGATTGTCGTGCAGGAAAACGGCGGAATTCTGCTTGCAGGAGAGGCAGAGCAAGACTTTGCGCTGCTACGACTGACTCCTTGAAACTGCCCCCTTGTTGTGTGGAAAAGCGAGCCTACGCCATTTCTAAGTTTTAGAAATGGCGTAGGAATTGCCAAGTACCTGAGCCATGAGTGAGAGAAGTTCAGCAGGTTTCCACCCCAAATGCCCTTATAGTGAGTGCTCAGCGAATTCGAAGAGCCGCGAGAGTACGAGCCCAAGTCCAGGAATCGGGCGCATTGTCCGAAATGGCTACTATCGAAGGTCTTCGGATTCGAAGAGAGTTTCGCGCTTTTTGTGCCTAA
>CAIRTR010000236.1 GCA_903881565.1 Oligoflexia bacterium
ACCTAAAAGAAATCAGCCCAAATACCGAGCAACCATTGGTCGATAGGCAAACGATCAGGGCACTTTTATACATGAGCCCCAGGCAGCGCGGCTTGGCTTGCAGGAAGCTGTCGGGCGCCGTAGCGATGACCGTCTTTTCAACGGACGTGAATCGCTCCCTAGACGTTCTTACAACGCTTTCGCAAAACCCCAACCTCCCACCTGCGCGTAAGCAGGAGCTTGAGCAGAAACGAAACGCCCTTAAAGAACAGATCGAACTAACGGTTGACCTTCAAAAACAGCGCAGTGACTCCATCAACAATGTCTTGTCTCAAATCAATGAAGAGGGCAGCAGACTTTCAAGTGAGGCCGTTGCTAGCGATCTCTCCAATGACGCCGATACTGAAACCAATCACCGCACGAATATAAACCTCATGGACTGTGCCGATGGGATCATGTGCGCGGAAGGCGGTAGGTAAACTATGTTTTCAAACACAGCCTACGAGGCCATGTATCAGTATATAGGTTTGGAGCTTCACGCCAAATTTATCGAAATCATCACGAGCCAAAAGGTCTTCTTGGGAATGATTGTCATGATTTTCGGCTTCATGTTTTTCCTGACGACAGCGCAGTTCTTTTCCCGCTACCTGCCTGGGGCCTTGGTTGCCCGCCGTCACGTTCCACTCTCAAGATACGTGAGGATTGTGGCCATGTTGTTCCTGGCGCTTTCACTTTTGAAAGTCGGCTCAAACACGGGAGTCAAGCGATTCAATGGCGAGAGCTGGCACCAAAATCCCTATATCCATAGCCAGATGAAACAGGTCGAACCGCAGTACCGCGTCAGCTTCGCATTTGATCTTTTGAGTCGATCCGCCGAGGAGATCGCAGCACTCATTGCCCGTGTAATCGACAGCCTTTTCATGACCACAAACTCCCAACTTGAAGCCCCAAACTTTTTCTTTAAAGCAATCATGTATGGGGCGGCGAACACGATTGAAGACCAAGACCTGAAGCGCTCGATTCATACCTACACCGATGAGTGCTTTGACCGAATGTTGCCGATGATCGGCCAGAGGAAACAGGAAAACAAGCTCGACGGTTTCTTTGCCGACAACACTGGCTTCGATAAAGAGCTCTCCGAACTCGTTATAGAAAACCCAGAGAAGCTCCCCTATACCTGCCTTGATCTCAAGACAGATTTGCGGTCGCGGCTAAAAGCTTACGCGATCAGTCGCCCCGGAATGGGAAAGAACCTCGACGCCTACCTCAAGAGAAACGCAGGCCTCACTAATGAGAGTTGGCAGAACATGCAGGTGTCAAACTACCTCGTCAATGAATACGAGGGCCAGCACGAAGGCTATGTGGGCGTTCAAAAAGGCTCGCAGCTTCCAACAACGGGGGGGCGGATCATTCAGTACCTTCACCGCGTAGGCTTTGACGGATTCATCAGCCTTTTTGATGGCGGCAAATATAGCGGCGCATGGGTTGCCGGGGGTCGCAGTCAGGAGTTTAGCGAGAACTTGGCCCGAGCCCCGCATGTCGCTGGATTCATCAAGATGCTCCTCATTGCGGCGTTTCCTTGGCTTCTATTTTTCGTTGTGGCGGGCCGTTGGAGGGTACTCCTGCATTGGTTCCTCATGTATTTCTCAGTGCTCCTTTGGGCACCCATCTGGACGCTGCTCTATCACATTATGACCAGCATCGCGCTATCTGCCGAGGTGATGGAAGCCTTCGGAAAACTCAACGGGGATATATCACTCTTCAGCGCACAACTCATTTCGGCTCGCATCTATCACATGTTTGCCGTCTATTCGTGGCTTCAGCTTTTGACGGGTACAGTGTTCACCGGAATGCTGATGTACTTCTTAAAACCCGCCCTATCCGACACCGAAAGCGACTCCGCACCCGACAACGCGCCAGGCGTAGGCAAGGTCGCTTCGGTCGCAACCAAAGCAGTAGGAGCACTCGTATGATGAACCAATCTCACGTCCATGCAACGACCTCTCACCCTCACTCCGAAGCAACTCTTCGGGGTGGGCCTTCGTCTTTTTCTGAGTTTTCGGACGGAGCGCAGCTTCGTCCAGGGGGTCTGGGGGGCGCAGCCAACCAGCAGATTTACCGGGGGGTGCTAGCAGCCCCCATGCTTGCCAGCCTCAACAATACACAACCTAAAAACTCAAATAATCAACATCAAAACAACAAAACCAAAATGAACAAATCCAAAACTCAAAATCATCAAAATACTCTTCACAAACTCATTCACCTTATCACCGTAACCTCGCTCCTTTTCTTTTCAATTTTCACTTCTGCTTGCAGCACCCTTTATCACAAGCGCGAAGCCGCAATGTACGTCCTCGACGAACAAAATGCGTTACTTCATGCCCTAAAATTGGAACGCGAAAGCAGCGCGATCCAAACAAAAACGGTAGCCGACCCGATACTCTCAAAGGCTGAAGAGCATCTACGCCAAGCGATAAAAAGTTTAACGAAGAGCAACCAAGCGCTACGAGCTGAATTTTAACCTTCACACAAAAGGAGACCTAGAAATGAGCAAAGCAATATCAACATTGGCCGACACGGGCGACGAAGTAATGAAGGCAGTAGGAGCACTGGAAAGTGCAACAACGAAACTCATCTCCGAGCAGGCGAAGACCTGCAAGGTTGATCCCGTGGAGGTCGGGAGTTGGATCACCCTTATCGGAAAGGCACTCCTTTCCATCTTCAAATAAAACGCATTTTGAAAACAAAAATAGAAAGGAATAAATAAGATGGCAGCATCATTTGAAAGTAGAAAAGCAGTCACAACTACGCGCCCAGCTCGCTACATCCGGTTTTCGCCAGAAGAGTATGAACAAGTTATGCTCGACGAAGAACGCACTGGTAAAAGTGTGCAAGACCTCTTGAAAAAAGCGTACTTCGGCGGAGGCCCCGTAGTACTACTCATGACCGATCAAGAGACCGGCGAAATGATGGCGCAGATCATGCGAATTGGAAACAACATGAACCAAATCGCGCGCCAACTAAACAGCGGCTTTGGCGGCGACTACAACCAACCCATCGTTGAAGCGCGCGCAATGCTGACTAAAGTGCAGGCATGGCTTTCCGCCAAATATGGCCCATATCGAAAATAGAGAGGAGCACAAACGCTTGGCAATTGTAAAAGTTCTCATCAGAAAAAATGCGGCACGGGTCATCCGTTATGTGTTTCGGCATTCGCAACCTGGCGATCCGGTGGATAGCGAAAGCTGTCCACCGCACGAAGAAGGAGCGATAGAGGAATTCAGGCAGGTCCGCGAGCGACATGACTTTCAAAAGGAGAGCAATCAGGCAGTCCACATCATTCAAAGTTGGAACCCAGAAGAGAGCAAGACCCTCAGCCCAAAAGAAGTAAACTCAATGGGCCGCAAGCTCGTTGAAGAGTACTTCAAGGGTCATCAATTCGTTATCGTCACACACACAGACACGGAGAAGACCCATAATCACATCGTCGTAAACGCCGTTAGTATGGAGACGGGCCGCCAAATTGAACCCAAGTACAAACATCTGCACAAACTCCGGGCGATTAGCGACAAGATTTGCTTGGAGCGTGGGTTACAGATTCCAAACCAAGATGCAACACTTCGGCGCGCCCATGTTCCTCAAAAGGTTCAACAGATGGTACGCCATGGCCGCGAATCTTGGGTGTGGGACATCAAAAACAAAGCTGACTTCGCGATGTTTTTGGCAACAAACTACGACCAGTATGTTGGCTACATGGACGCGCTCGGCGTGAAGGCGCGAGTCGAAAACGAAAACATTACTTACTTCTATCCTGGCAAAAGCCGGGGAAAGCGAGGAGATAAACTTGGAAAGCACTATGATAAACCTGGGCTTGAGAAGCGATTCAAAAGCAACGACTTCAAGTTCCGAGAGCGGCCAGAACTTAGAGAACGAATTTGGGCCAAGTTTGGCGAACTCAGCAATAATGGCGGACGTACTCTACGAGATTCAGGCGCTATACTTTTGGACGCAGGAGTCGCTCGATCAGACGCGCCAACAGACTACAGCCATTTCACGAAAAATTCGCGCCGCAATCCTCATCCTGTGCCTGCTTCAGAGCGCGAACTTGCTCACAGCATTATTCCAATTGAAGAGATAAGGCGCGCGAAGCGCTCTATCCCCGAATATTGCAAACAAAACAAAATCGAGCTGCTGACGAACGCCAAAGGACAGACCGTCCTCAAACATCGAGACTACGTTGTTATCAATGAGTTTGAAGCAACGAATACAAAAAATGGAACAAAGGCCAACCTAATTGATTTCGTTGCTGCACACCACAAGCTGACACTTTTACAGGCAGTTGCGAAGATCAATGGTAACCCAACGCTTGAGCTGGTGGAGAAACACTTCGGCGAAGTTAAGCGCAAGTACACCTCGTTCCACATACCAACACAGAACCAAATGGGGCACCGGGAAGCCACTGAACTATTGGGTGACTTCCTACGCGCGAGTGGCGCAAGCCATAAGCTTGCCGATCCACTTTTGAAACATCAGCGTGCCGCAGTCTCAATCACGGGCATCGTTAAACTCTTTGCGGAATCTGACTCAGGAGGGGCGCTCGAATTCACCCAAGGCCCCGGTAATGCGTGGACAGAGCAGAAGCAGGGACAATTTCAAAAACCGTTCTTTAAACGCGCACCCCGAGGGAGCCAAGCCTACGTTTACACGGAGCCTAAGTCGTACATGGCTCGTCGTGGAGCCGACGCATTTTCTGATCGCACCCATAATGCCGGCATCCTGGCGCTGATG
>CAIRTR010000237.1 GCA_903881565.1 Oligoflexia bacterium
ATACCCAGACAAGATATTGCCCAAGAAACTAGAAAGGAACCACATGCCCATCATGACCGACACGATGCGAGCAGGCGAAACCTTGGTCACTAGCGACAAGCCGATCGGAGACAAGTAGAGTTCGCCCACCGTTAGAAGGAGGGTGCAGAACACCGGCCAGAACCAGCTGCCCTTCCCTGTTCCCACAACTCCCGCCCCCACGACCATGACGATAAAAGAGAGGCCCAAAATCAGAGAGCCAATCGCCATCTTGGAAACACTCGAAGGTTCTTTTTTACGCTTGGACTGCCAAATCCAGAACATATCAAAAAGAGGAGCCAGCATGAAAATAAAGAGCGGGTTAAACGATTGGAACCAAGTCGAAGGAATCTGAAATCCCATGATGATCGGCCAAGCCGTATTTTCATCCGCCCAGGTCTGCATCGTATTGCCTTGTTGCTCGTAAACAGCCCAGAATACGACGTTCAGAAGGCAAAGGCCAATCAGAGCCCAAACGCGGCTCTTTTCGCCTGAATCCAACACCTGCTTTTTCTCATTTGCCGCCGCGGCCGCGCGATTGGCGGTCAAATTATCGGTAGCCAAATATTTTTGTCCAAGAGCATAAATCACAAGGCCGCAGACCATACCGATTCCGGCAGCGCCAAAGCCATAGTGCCAACCCATCGTCGCGGCCAAGGTTCCGCACACGAGATTGCAGATAAAAGCTCCGAGATTAATTCCCATGTAGAAGATCGTAAAAGCGCCGTCACGCCGTGGATCATCAGCCGAATAAAGGTTTCCGACTTGAGTTGAGATGTTGGGTTTGAAAGCGCCGTTGCCGATAATCAAAAAGAAGAGGGCAACGAAGAACCAATTTTCAAAGGCCATCGTAAAGTGACCGATTGCCATCAAGGCGCCGCCCAAGAACACCGTCTTGCGCTGTCCCCAATAACGGTCGGCGATGTAGCCGCCTAGGAGTGGAGTCAGGTAAACCAAGCCCGTATACCAACCATAAATGACGGATGCATAAGCGCCCGGCACCGTGTTGGGATCGGAACTGATGAAGTTACGAATCGTCTCCCAACCAAAAACGAGGGCGGGATTACCCGCTCCGCGATCCGTTCCGCCTTGAAGAATTTGGCGAGAAGCAACGAAGAGGTAATTCACCATGTAGAGCTTTAAAAGCCCGCGCATTCCATAATAGGAGAAGCGCTCCCACATTTCGGTGAAAAATAGGACAAAAAGGCCGACGGGGTGTCCTAAGAATGTTTTGTTACTGATAGGGGCATTTAGGGTCACAGATCCTGTTTGTGTAGACATTAGAAGGATCTAACCCGAAGCAGCGAAGAATCAAAATTATTTATGCCGCCCCCTTGCGGGGTAGCCTTGCGAGAAACCTGACTGGAACGTTGTGCTTATTGCGGCGCGGGCAACTAGATTGGTCGGACACAAAGTATGACAAAAAGCATCCTAATCGTCTAAATAACCCCCTCTTTTTTACGGGTTGCATGCTATTTTGACCCAGTATTTTTCGCAAGCACCGCTTAACACTGGCCCAATGCCCCACTTACCTCTTATGATGGCTTCCTTGGTGAAATCAAAAAAGGAGCTTTTCATGATACGTTTCCGCTCGGTTTGTCTCGTTGGTGTTTTCGTCGCAATTGGGCTCGCCCTTGGTGCTTGCGCCACCGTCAGCAAAAACAAAGGCCGTATTCCCACAAGCGCCGCCCAGTTGCCTGCGAACCCCGACCACCTCCTCCGATACGACTACGCCCCAGGCGAAGTCACTCAGCTTTGTGACGCCGCCATGGGGATCGCTACTGCGAAACTCGATTCCATCGCAAAATTTTCGCCTGAAGCCCGAAGCATCGACAACACGCTGCTTGCATTTGATGCGGCTACTGCGGAACTCAATGACCTCGCACAACCCCTCACCTTTATGGGCTACGTCTCGACCGATCAAAAGATTCACGACGAAGGTCAGGCCTGCGAAGAGAAACTCGGACCTTTTTTCGTCTCTCTGATGTCCCGCAAAGATCTCTACGATGCGGTTAAAGATGCGAAGCCTCGCAATAAAAACGAACAGCGACTCCTCTCCGAAACCCTTCGCGAGTTTGAAAAAGCAGGTCTGAAACTACCGGAATCAAAATTGGCTGAAGTCAAAGAACTCAAACAACAGCTCTCTGTTCTCGAAAGTCAATTTTCGTCCAACATGAACAACGACACCTCGGTCGTTGAGTTTGCGCCCGCGGAACTTGACGGCGTTTCGCCCGACTTTTTGGCCCGCTTGAAAAAGACGCCCGATGGCAAGTTCATCGTCACCACCAAAACCCCGGACTACTCCCACATGAGTGAGAATGCAAAAATCGGTGAGACTCGCCATAAGATCGCGCTTGCTTATGTCAATCGCCAAGCCGACAAGAACGTAAAACTGTTGGAAGACGCCATCATCTTGCGTGAAAAAATCGCCGCCATTATGGGTTTTAAGACCTGGGCCGATTATCGCACTTGGGGTCGCATGGCAAAGGACGGCACGACCGTTCTGAATTTTTTAAATGGGCTTAAAGATAAACTCGCCAAGCGAAGCCGCGATGACTTAGCAAAACTTCTGAAATTCAAGCAAGAATTCGAACCCTCGGCAACTGAAGTCAAAGCATGGGACATCAACTACCTTGCCTACCAATTAAAAAAACGCGACTACACCTTGGATAGCGAAGTCATCAAAGAATACTTCCCTACCGAAAAAGTCGTGCAAGGCGTTTTTGATATTTACTCCAAACTTTTCGGAGTGAAGTTTCAGCCTGCATCCAAAGATCAAAAGACGTGGGCCGATGGCGTCAATCTTTATGAGATTCGCGACGCAAATCAGGGCAACTTGATCGCCTACTTCTACGCAGACTTTTTCCCTCGCCCATTAAAATACGGCCATTTTGCGGCCTTCACTTTGATACAAGGTCACGCCAATAAAGATGGCAGCTATCAAAAACCCGTTTCAGCAATCGTCGGGAATTTCGAGCCCCCTTCGAACGGAAAACCCAGCATGCTCAAGCATGACGAAGTCGATACATTCTTCCATGAGTTTGGTCACATCATGCACCAGACCTTGACCCAGGCTCCTTACGCGGGTCTTTCGGGTTCCAACACAACCCAGGACTTCGTCGAAGCCCCTTCGCAAATGTTGGAAAACTGGGCATGGTCGCCAAAGATCCTGAAAGAACTCTCAGGCCACTATAAAGATCCAAGCAAGAAGCTTCCCAAAAAGCTCATCGACAAGATGATTGAAGCCAAAGAGTTCAATCAGGGCTACGACTATACTCGCCAGCTGATGCTCGGACTCTTAGACATGACTTATCACACGAGCACGGGCCCTGTGGACACGACTGCCATTTACACCAAACTCTATCGCGAACTCATTGGTGTTGATTCGATTGAAAATGGACATTTTCAAGCAGGCTTCACTCATCTTATGGGAGGCTACGACGCCGGTTACTACGGCTATCTGTGGTCCGAAGTTTACGCAGCCGATATGTTCTCGCGCTTTGAACCCCGCGGAATTTTCAAACGCGACCATCTCCTGGATCCAAAAGTAGGGCTTCAGTATCGCCACAGCGTTTTGGAAAAAGGCAATATGGTCGAAGCGCTTGATATGCTCCGCGAGTTCCTAGGACGCGAGCCGAATTCCGAGGCGTTTTTCAAGAAGCTTCATATTAAATAGGCGGCCGGATTAGGCCGCAATCTTTATGCAGCGACATCAAAAAAGAGTGCGAAACTAAAATAGTGATAACTTACGACCACATATAGATATGTATTATGTTAATTAACACATTTATTACTGATAACTTTCTCTATATTAACATAATTTACGTGACAATATATATGTAATTATACACAATTAATGCATGACAAAAGCCGACCCACTCGCAGTCGACCAAGTAAACCGCCGCATGAAAGCGATTCGCAAAATTATCCCAGATACGAGAATTCGTACGGGCTGGATTCGCTACCTACGTCAATCCTTAAACATGACCCTCAAGCAGCTCGCCAACCGCACGAACCTCTCAACTCCAACCGTCGCTCAAGCTGAGCGAGGAGAAGCTGCGGGCAAGATCACTATCAGCACACTTAAGACAATGGCCCACGCGATGGAATGTGAATTCATTTACGCATTCGTCCCAAGAACTGACATCGACATTATAATGAAGAATGCGGCACAAGAAAAAGCTAAAAAACTTCTGGCCAATGCAGATACCCACATGACTCTAGAGGATCAACGCGTAAAGCAAAGTATCGAAGAAAGAATCAATCGGTTGGCAGACCAACTCTTTCAGAAAGGTGACGTTTGGTGAGTGGTTTTATCTTCAAAGACAGAGACGGTCAAACCACACTTCCCCCCGAGTTTCAAAAAGACCTAAAGCCAAAACACATTCAGACAATGGGCGAACTCGATGAAGCTTCATAAGAAACTATTTGGCGACGTCTGGGCATGGGCCGGAAAGATTCGAACGCACGAACTCCACAATCTCGACTTTCATCCTCCGCACCAAATTTGGACAGGCCTAAGACAGCTCGAGGGAGACCTAACCTATTGGATAAATGAAAAATCCTTCTCCGAGCAAGAAATTACCGCTCGCTTTCACGAGAGGATCGAGACAATCCATCCTTTTGTGAATGGCAATGGCCGTTTCGGCAGAATTCTCGTTGAACATTTTTGCAGAATAAATAAGTGGCAGGAGCCGACTTGGGGAAACCACCTACAGAGCAAGCCCAAAGACCGCAGAAACAGTTACATTGGGGCATTGGACTGTGCCCGGCGAAAACTCGACTATCAAACCCTAATTAAGTACATGTTCTCTTAAAAAACCTCATGCCGCTTCCGTGCGGCGCCAATCGCGATACAAAACTATTTCCGGTAGACACACTTCAAATTAGTCATCCCGATACCACTGACACGATAGTGAAGGGTCTTCAGATCTTGCTCAAGCTCCAGGGAGAGCGAGTAGTTGATGAGGTACAAGGGCATCTTCGAATCCTCAAATAGGCGATAAAAGCCACGCTCGGTGAATCGCAAGTTTTTTCCGGTGAAACTGATCTTTCGTTTGCTGGAGACGCCTGAATCACTGTAAGCAAATGCGCTCTTATTGAGGCTTGAAAAAGAAGTATTGACGGTAACAAACTTTTCATCATCAATTACAAAAGTGCCGACTTTTTGCGCGTCATCGTCTGAAAGACGAACATCCAAAGTGGGAGCGCATTTGCTTTGGCTCACGCTTAAGTCCAAGACGTAGCTGCCGTTGTATTCCATCAAATCGGGAAATCTGAGCATATAATCCTCAACTGAAGGGAACTCTGCATGCGCCATGCTTGCCGCAAGGGTCATGACCACGAGAGAGAAGGAAAGACTGAAACCGTTTAGTGATAATTTAAACATTTGATAACTCCTTTGTTTAGTTTGAGATGCTGAACGACGTGAAGAATACACGCACTGAGTCGTTTCGACTCATACAAAGAGGGAACTTAAGTCATTCCATATAGGAATGGATAACGCCACTTACATATCTAGGCCTAAAAATCGAAAGAAGGGTATCGGCTTTTCGGCTGACCGTATTTATTGCAAGTACAGATGTCGAAATGCGGGTGAGCTTATTTTTAGTAAATCAGCGCTTTCTGGCGATCCACCGCAAAATCCTCAAGCCCCGCCTGCCACGACGCTTCGATCTCGTCAGCGGACTTTCCTTTTTTCAACATGTCCAACACGGTGTCGTTGCCCCAGACGCGGCCGAAACGCTTCGCGTCCCCTACCGTAAGCTTCGAGCCGTACAAAGAGAAGAAGGCATGCAGAATATGAATCGCCGTATGAATCGGGCGATAGGTATGGTCATCCGTCACCATCACGTGCACACCTTCGAGGCGTTTGTCTTCGTAGGTGGACGCCATCGGGCTATACAAATATTCGCGAAAAAATACGCCGGGCAATTTGCGCGCGTTGAGATTCTCGGCCAGCGCTTTAGACGAGGCGAATTCGGCACCGACAAGTTCAAAAGGTAGCGAGGTTCCGATTCCTTCATTAATGTTCAGAGTGACTCCCCCGACGAGCGCGGTGGTGGCATAGAGGCGGGCATTGATCGGATGTGGAATTCCTGTAGAAGGTGGAATCCATCCCAACCCTGTCTGCTCCCAAATCATGGAGCGCGTCCAACCCTTCATGGGGACGACCGTAAGCTTGCAACCAATATTGAGCTTTTCGTTATAGTAGCGCGCGACTTCTCCCATGGTCATCCCGTGAGTGATGTTGAGCGGCCCCCAACTAATGAGGCTTTGATATTTATCTTCACGCACGGGCCCTTCGAAAATAAATCCGCCCGCAGGATTCGGACGATCTGTAACAATAAGAGGGATGCCTGAGTCGTGGCAAGTGTGAAGCATTTCACCCAACGTCGAAACGTAGGTGTAGCTGCGTGAACCAATGTCTTGAAGATCAAAAACAATGACATCCATGCGCGTGAGCGACTTCGGAGTCGGCTGCCGATGGGCGCCGAAAAGTCCTTCGTGCGGAAGACCCGTGCGCGGTTCGTTGCTGATGGGAGAAGTTTGACCGTTTGAAAGTTCGCCCCGAATTCCATGCTCAGGAGAATAGAGTTGCGTGAGTTTGAATCGCTTATCGGCAAACAGCCGATCCAAGACCGGCATGAGATTGCCATCCACACTCGCGGGATGAGTCATGAGCGCCACGCGCTTGCCCGCAATCAATTCGATTTGCTCATCGAGCAAAACATCCACACCCAAGGTGACGGGTGCGGCGTGCGCCAAAGGTCCAAGAAGAGGCGCGGAAAATAAAACGAAGCCTGTAGCGATACAGGTAAAAAAGTATTTGATACTCATCACAGAATCCCCCCGGATGGGCCAATCTCCCAGCAAAAGAGCGCGTGAGTCAACAAATAATTAGGTAGGAGGAATCCGGCTGGCCCCCTTACGGGGACCAGCGGAAATTGGCAGGCTCGAAATGATGTGCCTAATCGACAGAGAATATTGTGATGACCCCTGCGCCCCCCCCCAGCAATACGTACCGCAACACAGTTAGCAATCAGTGGCCCTACTCACTTAGTTTGCACCGCTCATGCCAGCGGCCCGCTATCCTCAGAAGATTCCCCTCAATGTCGCGAAAAAATAGCGCTTTTCACGAAACCATGGCCAGAAACAGGCTTCCAAAGCGGCGACTCAGCGATGGGTCATTCTTTCCTATTTCGCACCGATCAATTTTGTCGGGACATGAGTTACAAGAGATGCGCTAAGTCATGAATTCATTTAGACTACGCGTAGAATGCGCGCATTCAAAAGCGCACGGCAATGGGTTGCAAATTGGAATTTTCGATAAAAAACCCGGCAAAATAGAGCCATATTGCTACCACGAAGTTACTGCGGCAGCGCATCACGCAACGTATCAAGGAGCCTTAGAAAACGTGCTCTGGTCTCGGCCTCATCCATCGCAAATGCCCCAATATGACGCCCTTTGTCGAAAGTCCAAAGTTCTTTGGGGGCGCATGAGGCCGTCTCGAAAACATCCTTACCGCACGAAAATGGGACCGCCGTATCCCGCTTGTCGTGCATCACCAAAAGCCGAGACGAGCACTGCTTGAGCGCGTCCCGCGACGCATATTCATCCGATACCAGTAGATATCCGAGCCATTGAAAAGGCCAGCTGTACCAGTGATTACTCAAGACCTCGGTGGCAACGTTTTTATAGGAGGCGAAAGTCGATTCAAGAACCAAAAGTGAAATGCCGGTCTTCGGTTTAAAATCCTGAACAGCGCGCGCAGCGACAGCGCCACCTAAACTCTGTCCAAAAATGATGAAACGTCCGCCGCCTGCAGCTTCGTGCAACTCGTAGGCTTTCTTCATTGCCAAAAGACCGTCTTGATAAAGTGTTTCCTGTGAAGGTGTGCCCGTGCTCTTTCCGTAACCGTGATAATCAAAAACAAAAAGATTGTACCCCTCTTTTACAAGCCAGGCGAGGGCAAGGTAGTGACTTGACATATTCTCGGCATTGCCGTGGAACTGAACAAAGGTGCCTTTGGGCTTGGAACTGGTTTTTGTTTTTTGTGCGGGGAGAAACCAGGCATAGATTGTTTCACCGTCTACGGTCTTGAGCGCGAACTCTTCTGCGGCGAGACCAAACTTGCTCGGCAGGTAATAAAGACTTTGATCCGGCTGATAGAAGACACTGCTGCAACCTGCCGTCAAAAACAGAGCAGCGGAAAAAAGAAAGGCCCCAAGCTTCGCCCCAAAACGCGGAGCAAAACCCAGGGCCTTTGCTTTCAAATCTGAAATACGAATTAGATGATATTCACGCACGTGTTGCCAAGAACAACATCGGAGCGAATCAGATGACGTACGTTATCGTACATCTCTAAGCCGTTTTTGGCGTTAGTGACCTGGCTGTAGTTGGCTTGAGTCAGCTGCCCCACTGCCACTGCATCAGAACAACCCATGGTTTGAGCAAAAGCGCTCAAAAACTCGCCTTGGCCTTGCGCCATTTCAATCGACAAAGTGTCGTAGTTGTTAACCGCATACTTTGCGGCATCCATTTCTTTTTGAACCAAAGGATGCTGATCGCAACCCATCGTTCCTGTGGTCATCCCGAAGGTGTAAGGGATGAAGTAATTGGTGGTTGCCCGAGTTGTCGTGGCAATCATGGTTTTACTTTTAGTCACTTCCCAACCTAGACCGCAGGCATCGCTACCGCCTGGCGAAGAGGCGAAAGCAGGAACCGTCAACATTACAGCACACACTACGAGCATTAGTTTCATCATTGTTAAATGTCTCCTTTCAAAAGACGTGAGTAAAAAGTATGGGGGTCTTTAAAGGTTAGGGCAAACTTTTTCAGAAGTATGTTAAAAATTTCAACTGAAAGTCGTTATGGTGAGTAGTCACTCTTGTCCAGTTTCTTCCGACCAGTTGAACTGAGTACCGGCTGTGTGGCGCAAAAGCGGCACTCAGCTCATTATCGAGATAAATCCCGGTCCGCTCTGACTGAAAAAGATCAAAGGTCGGAGCCGTGTTGAGCTTGACCTTCCAATGCCCCCCCAGATCCATGAGTGACTGAAAATCGACTCTTGGGCCGCCGCGCAACTTATTCTCAAACGCGTTTCCACCCTCAACTTGAAACCCCACGAACGAACTGAATACCCACCCCTTTGACAGCAGCAGTGATATCCCAGGGCCCCCATCCAAATGAAGCGCGTGATGGCCTAGAGCCGGCAGATCCTCGATTGCGCGATAATCCAGCGCAAACTTCCAGGACCAGCGCTGTTCAAGAACCGTCCAGGGAAAGAGTGAAGTGACAGCAACCACATTAAAATGCTCCAACTGGAAAGAGCGATCTTGAGCAAAATATCGAGCGGTGACGAACGGAAAATCAAAATGAGAAAAATGCTCATAGCCCGCATCGCGATCCAAGAGATCATGAAAAGCTAATTTCACTCCCAGTTCGCCGTAGTTTCCCTGCGAGTTGTTTCCCATCGCAAAGTGCAGGCGCTTGGACGCGTGCCCTTCTCTGGGATCATTGGTCATATCTAAGGGCGGCAAAACGCGGTCGGAAAGTCCGACTTGCCCTTTGAGTTCACTTCGCGCCAGCAAGGTTTCTTTTTGCCGCTCCAAATCCAAGGGATTCACATCATCCCCGTCCCGTTGTTTTGTGTATTGAAAATAGAGGGAGGTCACATCCAAAACCGCGGCATTGTGTGTTTCGGCGGGGGAACTTCTCTGATCTACGAGGGCGCGAAGCGCGGCTTGCTCCTCCGGGCTAAGCCCATCGTAGGCTTGAAAAAACTTCTTACGAAGTGAAGGGCGGAACTGAGACTTTCCGAAAGCAGCCGGAATCCGATCAATCTCTTTTACGGTTTCGCCTGGAATCACATAAAGCCAATTGCGTGTCAGCTCCCACTGTGGCTTCGCAGCTTCAATCGCAGCCAAAAGTACGTAAGAACAGTTTTCATCAAAAAAATAATAATCAAACGAGGAGTTGACCTCAATTTCCCAGAGATGCAGGACCAACCGTGTGGCTTCGTCAGGCGTCAAATCGAGTTGATATTCCCAAAGATCCCGACTTTCAGCGTGATTGTACTCGTTCACTTTTACATAATAAGGGGTCCGACTGAAGACGCCTTTATAGCCGCCAAAAACGCCTCGAATCATGTAAATGATGCCGCCATCTTCATTGATATTGGCTGCATAGCTGATGGCCTGATCCAGGAGGCCCGAGCGCGCGCCCGAATTGAATTTCAAAAAAGTGTGGCCAAACATCGACCCTGGATTATTTGGATAGGCCGTGGAAAACACGATAGAGGCGGACTTCGCTTTAAACGAATCCACAAACTGATCAAGCGCTTCGCAGGGCACGGGCTTGACTGTGAGATGGAGTTGCTCTTTTAGAAACTTCAAGCGAAGAGGGAACGCGCACTGAGGATGCTGCTTGAGTTTTCCGACCTTAAGATCCTGATCAAAGGCCGCAACCGTGGCGTTGAGTTCCGCCAAAGGATTTGTCTGTCCCTCGGGGGCGAAAAAGAATTCTTTGCCCGCCATTCGACTTCTGTATCCCCCGAATAGCCGATGTTCGTAGTGGAGCATTTTGAGCCAGGTGGGAGAATAGGCTAAGGCCTCGGGAGTGGGGAAGTTGGACGAAGCCGCTGCCACGTTTGTGAATGCGACCCAAAAGGTGACAAGTATTAGTTTATTTATAAGCATCACGGGAGTGACGAAGCTAACGCAGAACATAGGGGGGAGCAATAGACAAAGCACTCGTTAATAAGTGGAATAGAGTGGAATTCACTTTGGAGATTTTAGCAAAACAGCCGTGAACCCATCCCCAAACGGTGGCGTCTGCGGATCCAGTTTCCACTGCTTGACAATCTCAGCCTTGGGAAGAGCTTTGCTCACGGCGCCAAGCCCCTCTTGCTCCAGCACCGAACACACCGAGTACATCAGAAAACCGCCAGAGCGAAGGAATCCCAAAGCTTCTTTCAACAAAGATTGCTGAACCTCGGAGAGTCCCCGTAGATCCGAATCCTTCTTAAGCCAACGCACATCGGGATGGCGACGAATGATCCCACTCCCACTACAGGGAGCATCTACCCAGACAACATCAAAGCCACTATCAGGCTCTTTCATGCGAGTCGCAAGTTCTGCCCGCGTAAGAACTTGAAGTTTAAATCCACTTGCCGCACCGGCCGCCCGCTCTGCTGTTTGCCTTAAGAGATTCATGCGCTCGCCCGCGTCTTCCCGATCGGTCGCAAAAACCGTAAACCCACTCCAGGCCATCCCCACAGACTTGCCTCCAGGGGCTGCGCACAAATCCAAGACTCGCGCGCCATGTAAGCCCCGCTGCTGCAAAATCAGACTGAGTTCCGCAATGAGGCGCTGTGAAGAAACGTCTTGAACCAACCACTCCCCTTCTTCAAACCCCGGGAGCATTGTCGGATTTTCACCGACATTGAGTAAAAATGAACCCTCTAGATCTCCGTGATCCGCGCCTTCAAAAGTGGCTTGAGGGTTTCGTGCCCGCACCCAGACTTTTGGGCGCTCCAGCGACGCCACTGCAAATGCGCAAGCCCACGCCCAACCCCGCTCCTTCACAATGCGATCCCAAAACCATTGCGGAAGACTCGCCCACTGATACGCTTGAGGATCACCCTCCGAAGGCGCAGCCAGTGTGCGCCACTCCTGCGCGTGCGCGGACAATTTTCGCAAAACGGCGTTGGCAAATTTGGCGGGAAAGGGTCCGTCCTTGTGCCTAATCCAATTCACTGTTTCTGAAACCACCGCTCCGGGTGATGTCCGCTCCTGCCCGATCAATTGATAGGCAGCGATAATCAGCGCTTTTCGCACAAACCCGGTGGGCCTCTTTTTAAGAGCGATTGAATCGATTGCAAGCTCAAGGCGTCCACGCCAACGCAACACTCCCGCACAGACATCCAGCAGCCAGGCCCGATCAACTCGGGAAAAATCCTGCTCCAAAAAAATCCGATCCATCGCCTGATCAAGAGTGACGCCATCTTGCATAACTCGTTGAAGAATGACGTGGGCGGTTTCACGGGGGACGGTTTTGGATGCCATAGAGAGCTAGGATACATCGTGATGACGCAAGTATGCAAGGGACAAGGCCCTTCTTCAACATCCCGCTCTCGCAACCCTTCGCAGCGAACCCGCCAAAGACAAATTGGTCTCCTCGGTCCTCTTGGGAAAAGCCCACAGCACTTTTTGTATCGACCAGATCAACGTCGGCACTCACTACGTGGGCTTGGATTGATAAGATTCGCATCCAATGCAGATTCTGCTACAATTACCTAGCCTGCATGCGGATTTTGCCCGAAACCCCGAAGATTTTCTGACGATTTTTCTTGACGGAAGAATTGCCGTCTTCCTGATTTGTCACCAAACCACCTTAAATTTAGCCGAAAATACCCCTATTGTGCCACTACAGAACATTCGCACAGCCTAACTAGCGGCCACGACGAACCTGTTTTTCCACCTCCTTAGCGGGCCTTCTGGGACGTATTAGAGGACCCAAATTTCCGTGTTACAGGTATTCGCATGCAAACGATCAAAGCTCTTTCTGATTCCGAACTGCTCCAGCAAACACGGCTTCTTGTCTCAAGCGAGCGCGAATTGACCACCGAACTCTTGTGGCATTTAAGGGAAGTCGATCGTCGGCGTCTTTATGCAGAGCAAGGATTTAGTTCCCTTTTTGATTACGTTCGCCGAGGTCTCGGGTATTGCGAGGGAAGCTCTGATCGCAGAATTTCGGCCATGCGTCTCCTGAGAGATCTACCCGAAATCGAGCCTGCTTTGAAAAGCGGCGCTCTCAGCTTATCCAACGCAAGCTCGCTGCAACACTTCTTCAAAAGAGAGGAGAAGACAAAGGAAGTCCCATACTCGGAAACCGAAAAGAAACAGCTCGTGGATCAAGTTTCGGGAAAGTCTCGCCGGGATTGTGATGCAATTCTCGCAGGTCTTGCTCCAGAGCCCATGAAGCCTGAGACGTCACGCCCGATCTCCGCAACTCAAACTGAGATCCGATTCACCGCCAATCAGGAGCTAATGCTCAAATTTGAGAAACTCAAAGAGCGCCTCTCACATCAGAACCCCAACCCCTCATATTCGGAACTATTTGATATGCTCGCGGATCTTGCTTTAAGGAAACTCGATCTAGAAAAAAGTCCGCGCAGGAAAACCGAGCAAGGCAAACTGCCTCTCGTCCCCACTCCGCCGGCGGAGTGCGCTCCAACCCAAGAGAGAAGTCGATATATCCCCCAGGCCGCAAAGCGTGCCATCTTGACGCGCGATCAAGGCCAATGCACTTATATGAACGCCAAAACAGGGGTCCGATGCAACTCCAAACACCTAATCGAAATTCATCACGTCTTGGATTTTTCATTGGGCGGCGGACATACTTTGGAAAACCTGACCTTGCGCTGTCGAACGCACAACCTTCACGCAGCAATTCAAACGCAGGGAAGCCAGATCATGAATCACTACTTGAGAGAGTGAGGCGACTCACCCCCACAGCGCTACCAAAAAACCACCCCCGCCCGAACCCGTGAGCTTTACCGCAAGCGCCCCTTGTTGCAGAAGTTCAGTAGCCTTCGCCTGAGCCTCAGACGGTAACAATCCCCAGACTTCAAAACACTGCTGCGAAGTCTGCATACCTAGCGCGATCTGTGCCAAATCCGGAGGCGACGCCAACAACCCCGCACGAATCCGGCGCGAAGCCTCGGACATGCGCTCATCTAAAATCCAGGCCTCGCTGGGGTACGTGCGGACGAACTCCGAGACGCGGCTCACACATTCGGACGTCTTGGCGCGCACGCCGGTGTCGTGAAACGAAAACCGAGGCGCCGTGGGAACCACAACAGGTTGCCACTCGCCGCGCTGAAAAAAAACGGGCACACCTGCAAGCACGGCCGCCACATCCATCCCGCTACTCGTGCCATGAAACTGATTCTCAAGTGAGCGGGCAAACGAAAACTCCTGCGAAGAATCCAACTTCAAAACCTGCGAAAACCACTTCATCACCGAAACACAAAGCGCAGCGGATGAGCCAAGGCCTGCCCCCACCGGAATCGTGCTCTCAAGTTTAAGTTCGCCCGACGGAGGCACAACCTCAGCGCCCAAAGCCCGAGCCAAATCGCGGCCCTTCTCGATAAGCAATCGAATGGCTTCAGCACCCCCGTGCGAATCAATCTTCAGCTCGCCCGTTTCCGAGGGAAGAAACTTCAGACTCAGCGCTGCCTCGGGATGAGGCAAAACGACCGCCCCGCTCCCACGCAACACACTGTGCTCGCCTGAGAGGACGAACTTGCCGGGCACACGACATTCAAAGTCAGCCAGCCTCATGACGACACCTCAAGCAAACAAGCCCCTGCGCCTTGCCCATCTTTTAGAATTTCATATTTAGGAAAAGTACATCGAAGCTTTTCCTGCCACATGGACTTTTCAGTCAAGGGCACAATCACGTGCACATTAGGACCGGCATCCATGGTGACAATCGGGATTCTCGTTTTTTCATTGCGCGCGCCAGGAGATCCATCTGCAAAAAGCGGCATAAATTCCTTCAATACCTCAAGACTTCCCGGCTCCCAAAAACTAAAGGGCTCTACCGAGGTGTGAAACAGGCTGTGCATTTCCCACATTTCGCGCCACACTTCGACCGCGATTCGGTTCCACTGCCCGGCCAGCAAAGCCGCACGAATCTCGCTCGCACGCTCTAGCGCGCGCTCCGGCCGCCCCGCCCAAAGCGGCGAGGTCTTCACACGTTGATGCGCCTCAGATGAAGACACTGCTTTTTTCGCCCTTGAGACCAACACCACAAAATGAGCGACCTCTTCTAAATGGCTCTGAATCGAGTGGGCGTCTTCGCCTTCCCAAAAAACCCACGGGCCATCAAAAGATCGAGAGGCGCTTCCCGAGCCCTGACGGGCGAGCCTCGCCGCCAACCGCCGAAGCGCCCGCCCCTGCTCAGGAGCACTCCACATCGCCTTAAACAATTGAGGATCCTTCGTCAGCACCGCCAAAAAAGCCAAGGTCATCGCAGCAAAACTTGAAGCGCTGGACGCGATCCCGGAACTCGCGGGAAACGTATTATGGGATTCCATTGAGACTTGCGCGGATCCCACGGCCTGCAGTCCAAAACTGGGCCAGAGTTCACTCACCGCATTTTGAACGCGCTCAAAATGTTTCGTCGCACGCTCCAAAGCTACCGCATCTAGACCCGCACACTGAAGCGTCCAACCCGCGGCAGCTTCTACTCGCTTAACCCCAACCACCGTGTGGAGCGCATCCAGAGTCAGCGAAAGACTGGGATTCTCCGGAATATTCCCCTCACGCTTACCCATGTACTTCACGAGCGCGATATTTGAAGGAGCACAGGCTCGAACTAGAACTGACATTCAAGTCCCCTTTCTTCACCCAAAACACTAGGAAGCCATGATAACCCACGCTCACGAGCCCGTGCTAAAATTCGTATCCGGTTTTTTTCATCCCCATCATAAGCCACCAAAAGCGCGTCGGACTGCAGCGCTCCCGAGCCCTTCGCTCCCAGTACTCCTGGAACCGACTTAAAAGCTGCACGATCGGCCGATGTTTCGGCGCACTCAAGTCCAGCGGCTTTGAGCAGTGAAGACGCCTGATCAAACGCGTGCCCCAGCGCCGCAATCTCATTTGCCTCAAACGCTTTTACGCCCGCACCCACCGTTTGCGAAAGGCCCCCGACCAATTCACGTGCCCAAGGTGCATCGGGAAAACCTTTTTTTCCAAGTTCGGCCAGGTGCTCATGGGTTGCGACTTTTCGACCCACTTGGGTCGTCGTTGAAAAGACGAGGATCTGAGGTCCCAACTTGGATGCGATCTCACGCACACTCTCGCGTGCGGGATCAAAACAAACGACACCCCCCTGCACCTGGGAAACAACGTCGGCCCCACTCGGAGGAATTCCAATTGCTCCCTGCGAGGTCAACTCAACAAAACTTCTCCAAATAGATTTCCAATCGAGCTTTGGCGAAACCATTGCTTGCTGGGCCAAAACATATTGCGCTGAACTTGCGCCAAGCCCTCCACGCCCTTCTAGGCGATCCGTAAAACGCCAAAGCCCCTCGGGCAATTCACGAGTGTTTGCGACTAAACGCCCGGCAGGCGATAAGGGTGAGAAGAGTTCGGCAAACGAGTAGCCACCTGCCGAAACACACTCAAGTTCAAACCGCGGTGCTAGACTCGCGAGCAACGCGGGCCCCCCCGCCAGTACCGCGTATTCTCCTAATAAGAAAATCTTTGAGGGACAGCTTGCACGAAAACTCATGAGCTAGAAAACCGCGGCGCCTTTGCGACCGGCACGCATCGAATTGAGAATCTCTTTGGCATGGGATAAATTAATGTGTTTGTTCACGCGCAACACCTCGGCCAGGCGATCCCGCACTTGCGCGATCTCGTGAACATCGGCCCCTGCTGCGATCGCAAGGTTTGCTGCATGCAATTGCATATGTCCGCGCACAATGCCGACCGTCGCGAGGGCTTTGAGCGCTCCTAAGTTTTGCACGAGTCCCACGGCCACACAAATGCGCGCAAGCTCCTCGGCACGTTCTACCCGCAGCATTTTTAGAGCCACGCGTGCGGTCGGATGCAGACGAGTCATGCCACCTGCGATTCCCACGGCCATCGGCACTTCGATACGACCCACGAGATCGGGGCCTTCCATTTTCCAAGTAGTCACGGGCTGGTACTTGCCTGATCGCGCCGCATAGGCGTGCACGCCCGCTTCGACGGCGCGCCAGTCATTACCGGTGGCAATGATGATGGGATCGATTCCGTTGAGAACTCCTTTGTTATGAGTCGCCGCACGATAAGGATCCGCTTGCGCAAAAAGAGTCGCTTCTTCAATGCCACGCCCTAAGCGTTCATCGACGTTTCGAATCACGACTTCGGCGACCGCAAGCTTGGTGTCGACCAAGTTTGATAAAATGCAAAGGCCGACCTTCTCTTGACTGATATCTTCGATACGAGGCTTGAGGGCTTCGCAAACTTGATTAATTAGATTCGCGCCCATGGCATCGCAGGGGTCACATAAGATGTGCAGAATCAGCATCGTCCCGTCGCCGCCTGGACGTTCGACTTCTCGAATCGCCAGATCGCGAACGCCGCCTCCGCGCGCCACCAGCCCCGGGATGCAGCCGTTTGCCAGATCCATCAGCAGATCACGGTTTTCGTGAAGCATACGCCTGGCGCGCGAAACGTTTTGCACGCTCGGGAGCTGGACTTGACCGATAATCAGATTGCCCTTCGAATAGGTGCGGATCGAACCTTCTTTGCGGATCCACTTTGCCGTCGCACTCGCCGCCGCGATGATCGAAGATTCTTCAACCGCCATCGGAATCAAATAATCTTGCCCATCGATCGTAAAATTTGTCGCGACCCCTAAAGGGATCGGAAAATAGCCCACCACGTTTTCAATCAGGTGCTCAGCGATGTCAGGCGAGAGCGCCTGCTCGCCAGAAAGAATGCGGACTTCTTCATCAGAAAGCTCACACAACTCCTTCACGCGCCCTAAGCGCTGCTCGCGAGTGAGTCGGTGAAAGCCTTCAGTTAAGTCTCGTTTTTGTTCCATACCCTGCCCTCAGCTCTGATACCGAACAGCTTCCGGTACTGAAAAGTGCGACCTTAAGTTCAAACTCTTGAATCTCCATCCACTGACACAAAGCTTCGCTCCCCGCAAGGGCGGCCTCTAAAGCGGGCTGCGCATAACCCACTCGGTCGGCGCCTAATCCGAGCAACTTTGCAGCGTCCAAGCCAGAGCGAACGCCGCCGGAAGCCCAGATCTCGGGCTGTTTTCCGGTGTTGGATTCCCCAAACACTTCTCGCGCGGCCAATACTGAATCCACTGTCGATTCGCCCCAATTGGCAAAGGTCTCGGCCGCACGTTGCGCGACGGGATTGGCACTCCTGGCCCCTTCGATTCGGCCCCAATGGGTGCCGCCTAAGCCTGAGACGTCAATGGCGGCAAGGCCAAGGGTTTGGAGACGCTTAAGCGTGGCTTGCGAAAACCCGCAGCCCGTTTCTTTTAAAATCACCGGTGTACCGAGCTCGCGACAAACGCGCTCGATGGCTTTGAGCGCTCCTTTGAAGTGCGGCGTGCCTTCGGGCTGAAGGGCTTCTTGAAGGACGTTTAAGTGAAGCGCCAAGGCTTGGGCCTCGAGAGATTCGACGAGGTATTTTAAGCGATCCAAAGTTTTTGTCGAAAAATCCTGCGTGAGTTGCGAGACGCCTAGGTTTGCGAAAAAGACCGCGTGCGGTGCGCCTTTTCGAAGGACGCGCCATTCATTAGATTTCTCCGTGGATTTCTCCGTGGATTTTTCTGGGCCTTGACCCCCGGCCCCCGCAATAAAATCTGCGCGCTGCGAACCCACGCCCATGGCCCAGCCTCTGGTTTCGCAGGCTTTGGCAATTCGGAGATTCAAGGCGGCGGCATCGGGGTGACCGCCCGTCATGCCGGCGACGTAAAAAGGAGTCGCAAGCGAGCGGGTGAGGCAGGAGGTGGTTAAGTTGAGATCTGTGAAATCAATTTCAGGCAACGCCTCATGGGTCAGATGAACGCGCTCAAATCCGGCCAAACCCTTCGCTTGGTTCTTGGGTTCCATCGACTGAAGAAGATGCTCGCGTTTCCGCTGAGCAAGGGTTTCGAGGGCGGGATTGGACATGGGGGGCACCCTACAACGGGGGGCGTTATAATTCTAGTAATAACGACTGGGGAGAGAACTCAAAGAGCAGTCCCTGTGCGCGCCGCGTCACAAAATCTTCATAATCAACCTCCCCCTTTTCAAGACCGGATCAACCCCTGTTTTTTGGCCGTATAGACGTTGTGACTTCGACACCGCAAAGTGAGGTTCGCCTCGCTCGTTTCCCCACCCCAGGCAAACGGTTTGATGTGATCGTACTCAAGCGCAAATCGGCTGCCACAACGCTTTGCCGTTTTTTTGTCTTCATACGTACAGCAGCCTCCATCACGGGCGAAGACACTCCTTTTAATCTCCACCGGAATATATCTCGAGCGCTCTTTTTCCACTGTGGAAACAGAAGCGGTATCTGCGTTATTCTTCGCAGTTTTCTGTGCGGACTTTTCCGATCCAACCTTTTTCAGCGCCATGTCCGCTAAAACCTCAATCAAGCCCTCGTAACTGCCATCGGGATTCTGGTGGGCGAGCATCTCTTTTAATTTCTCAAGTTTCTCCATAAGTTCTTGAGCCGCCGAAAACTGAATCAAGGTTTTGCCCGTCGAAAGCTCACGCGTCTTCTCGGCAGGAAGAGCAGTCGCAGGAGAAATCTCGACCAGCTTTTTCTCGCACTCGCGCATCGAAGCGCCTACCATAGAGTGGGCGATCTCTTGTTTGGTCGGAAGACTCAACTTTGCGGCCCCTTCGCTTTTGCGCTTCTTATCTTCACTCTTGAAAAAACTCTGAGTCTTGGCGGCCACGCAAAGCGAGAGGCTGCCCTCTTCGATCTTGCTCGCCATCTCGGGCAACGTCTTGAGCAAACGCATGGATTGGATTCGCCGATGGGCTGCACCCGCAGAATAGCCTAAAGACTGAGTCGCAAATTCAAATAAAGAGGGATAGCCCATTTCCAGATAGTGGCCGTCACACTCTATTTCGCGCAGCAAGTGCAACACCCGGAGCTGTGACTTGCGTTCATGGGCTACGGCATTTTGGATTTCTGATAAAACGATTTGGCGGTTTCTCATAGATTGGACGTGTATAGCATGGGTTTTTTTGCGCCAGTTTTTGCGAGGCCAAGCTGGCTTGAAATACCCAGCAGCACAAGTGATGGGGCGATCGCCACGAGGAAAACAGGGGTGCGGTCTTCGAAAAACCGTAAGTGACCTAACGGAGCTCCACTATGAACCGGCCAAGCGGGTGCGATTTTCGTCAAGAATAATTTCAAAGAAGATTACAAAAATATTGCGCGACATTTTGCGTAAGCCTAATTGCGGCTATAGCTGGGCCCAAGTTCTTGGTTTTGATACTTTCATCTCAACAGGTAAGCAACTCTCCGCCCCACAGCATCGCCAGGAACTCTCGCCAGGGGATGATCTCGATGCCGTCTATCATGCGCCGATGAGGGACGAACGCAATCACGGCGTACTTTCGGAGAAGGGCTTCTTCGCGAAGTGCGCGGAGTCCCTTTAAATGGCGCGCATGAGGAAAAGTCTGCTCAAACAAATTGGATTTGCCGGTCCTTCGGGGGCCGAACAGAAACGCGCTTTTCTTATCCAGCGTGACGCTCAGGTCTAATGTTCGCTTAAATTTAGTGTGCACAATCAATAGATCAGGGCATTTGATGGCCGATAGCAACTAAGTTTCTATTTGGCACGCTTTATAGAAACTGTCCTACGAATTAGAATATACACTGATATTTTAATCTTTTACAGACTGTGATGAATCACTCCTGAAAAGGCTGGCGAAAAAATACAGGACCCCCCTTTCCACAGACCACGTAATTTTAAGCCGAACGCTAGGCCTAAATCGCCATTTTTTTGTCGACCATTTAGTAACCGAAGCTCCCCATTCGAATAATTTCCTCTTGCCCCGCCCATTGAGTGCGCGCACAATATTCAAATACCAGGGGAATAATATGAAGAAATCACTCAGATCAAATTCACTTCGCTTCGCATCTTTTTCACTCGCACTCATGATCAGCTATGCGGTCGCCGTTGGACTCATTGGCGGTTGTGGGAAAAAAGCCGCTGATCCTGCAGCACCTGCTGTCGACGCCTCTGCGAGCCCCTCGGCAAGTCCTTCACCCACAATCGACACCCTCATCGTTGGAACCTGGGTTTCAGGCTGTAGCGAAAACAGCGGCCATGGTGAGATAAAAACTTATGTCTTCGGCGCTGACTTGAGCTTCAGCTTCACAACGGACACTTACGCAGGCAGCGTTACCTGTGCTTCGGGATTTTCCGCCGGGACCCCAATGGCAGGGACCTACGCGATTTCGACCGCCGCTAGCGGCGTAACTGGGGCCACGAGTATCGACATCAATATGCCAAATCCAGGACCTGGCGCAGTCTCCGGCATTGCTGCGATCACGGGCAGCACCCTCTTTGTGAGTATCCAGCCCGGCACCACCCGCCCTACTGCATTTAAATCTGAGAACGAGACTCTCAAACAAGGCGCAGCCGCAACCACAGGTTATACCAACATCGATAATCTTGTCGGTACTTGGATGTCCGACTGCTCTACTGTCGCCTTCGCGGGTAGCTACTATCGATTTAAATACATTTTCACAAAAACCGGCACCTTGACCGGTACCGTGGACTTCACATCCTCCAATTATGGTGCATCAGCAACCTGCGCAGGAACACCTACGGTCACAAATTCCACAGGAACCCTGGCTCTGGACGCGGGCGGCGCCACCTACGCAGGAGTTGGAAAGCGATCGATCGCTTATACCTGGACCACCGGCGCAAGCGATGCCCCTGGGTCCGCGCATCCAAGCCCAGGCTATAGTATGATTCAATTCGTTACGCCTGATACTTTCGTCGCCGCAACCGCCGCCATCGGCGCAAGCTACGCGGCGAATTTGGGGATGGAGAATGCTCCTTATCTGAAGCAGTAAGTAAAGAATCCCGAGGCGAGGCGTCTAACCCCGCTTCGCTCGATACCTTCCAAGCCGCATAAAGCGGCCGATATTGGCGTCTTTCATAATTTTCGGCCGAATCTTGTCCTTGAGCGAAGTCATGATCGTTTGACAGCCAGGCCCGTGCCCTGCGATCATCGAATCGCCGTGAATGATGACGCCAATGGAGACTGCTCCTTGCTTGTACGACCAGCCATAATGACTGTCGTGATCCAAGATCGCAACGAGATCGCCGATCTTCAGGCGATCAAGTCCGAACTTTCGAGTGGTTTCAAGATCCGAAGTTTGAATGTCATAATCCCCGCTAAACGCTTGCCCCATCCCAAGCCCTGAACCCATCGCTACCGCAGGAACGAGCGCACTCACTCCAACCTCAAGATAATCACCGCAATCCTTCACAGGCATTTTTGAAATCAACTCCGGCGCGAGCGAAAAGACCGAGACTTCTTCGTAACCTGAAATCTCTAACCCCACGCCAAACGAGGTGATCATCAAATGATCGTCGTAGGTCAAACGATTGAGCGTGCGATCATCAAAATCAATCATCACATGCTCCGCGCCCCCGTGATGGCCGGTGACCACACCCTTTTTGCCCTTCGCGCTGCCGTTGAGGACTTCGACTTCGTTTCCAATGCATGAGAAAATATTGAAGCTCTGGTTCTGAGTACTCATCCGTTCCTTGGGATTCGCATCAAAAGTCGCGGAAACGCACGGCTCCAGATGATCTGAGACATACCGATTTGCCAGATCCCCTACTTTGAAATTAAGCGTGATGCCTCCGGTACCGGGCACCTTGCGTGCGCGCCCATCATGTCCGGTCGTCCAATTGGGGAGGGCTCCCGGGGGCATGATTTTGCCTTGAATCTTAAATTTTACGAGTCGTTCCTTATTAGTTTTCAGCATTTGTATGGCCCCTTGTTGGAGGCAAAATAACATAAGTGCGGCATGATCTAAACCATTCCATCCTTACCCGATCAAAACAGTTGGTTGCGGCACCACTATAAGCGCAGGGCTTTAGTCAAGAATTCCCGAAAAACCGCCGCATAGGCCGTTCAGCCTTATCCCCACACGATTACAAGTGGGAAATCTTTGAAAGAAAAGGGTATCCTAAGAAAAGAGACACGGAATCAATGACCCGATCGACCCCTCACAAACGCCGCAAGCGCCTTCGCCGACTATTCTTAGGCGTCATTGTCGTTTTCGTCCTGGCCGAAATCATCTTCCTCTCGCCCTCCTCCATTGAAGAGGCTGCCCCTGCAAACGCCGCCATTGATCCCGAACTCCTCACACGCACGGGGGAGATAACGCTTGCGTCGGGAATTCCCGTCAATCAAATTCCTGAGTACTCCATTGACGAGTTTAACTATGTCTCGACTCAAGCTGGCGAAAAGCAGTGGAAACTCATGGCGGAAAAGGCGTTTCTTTATAACACCAATAAACTCTGCCATTCTAAAAATGTCGAAGCGTTTCTTTATGACCCCGAGGGCAAGGCCACTCGAGTCACCGGACTCGAAGCCAAATACTTCGTCAATCAGCGGGATCTCGAGATTTTTGGTAACGTCAAAACCGTATTTCCCGATGGCTTCGAGCTTTACAGCGATTATATGCGGTATTTTCCTGCGCAAAAGCGCATCGAAATCCCCCTCCAATATCACGTCAAAGGGGGCGGCCAACAGGACAACGGCCAGTACATGACTTTCGAAAGTGATGGCTTTGACTACCTCATGGCCACCAACAAGATCACGCTCGCACAAAACGCCAAAGTCTTTATCCAACCCGAGAAGCCGAGTTCCTCGTCGCATCCCTGGCCGGAAGGCACGCCTTCAAGTGCGCCTTCAGAAACCCCCTCCCCCAATCCCTCCGCCACTCCAGAGCCGGATTACACCCGCATTGAATCGGATCGCTGCGTAATCTACAAAGACAAACAAATCGCTTATTTTACAATGAATCCGGCCCGCGCGGAGAAGGACCGTTTTGTCCACATCTTCAAACCCACGCTGTTTGCGCGCTCCCGCCGAGCTGACTTGCGCTACGGAGATTTTTCAACCATACTTCAATACTTAACGGCCTATGAAGATGTTCTGATCAAGGAAACGGGTAAGGACATGGGCCTACGATATGCCACGGGAGGACGAGCGGATTTTGACCACATCAACAACGTCATTATCCTCACCGATTATCCGCAAGCCTATCAAGATGACAGCACGGTGACCGGGGACGTGATTCGAATGCATCGAGACACAGACATCATCGAAGTGGAGCACAGCAATGGATTCAACTCGGGAAAATAAAGACCCCAAAGGTCTCGACAAAGATCTGGCCGACATCAAAGTCGATCTTGCGGATGCAGCAGAACCGCATGATCGAAGAGAAGACCAACTGCGTGTTGAAAAACGACACACCCTTTGTGCCGTGAATCTGAAAAAAGCTTACAAGGGCCGCAAAGTCGTCAATGGCGTTTCTTTTGAACTTCACTCAGGCCAAGTCGTGGGGCTGCTCGGCCCCAACGGAGCCGGCAAAACGACTTCGTTCTATATGGTAGTCGGACTGGTTCAAACCGAGGGCGGACAAGTCCTCCTCGACGGAAAAGATCTCAGCTCCTGGCCCATGCACCTTCGAGCGCAGCATGGCATCGCGTACCTTCCCCAAGAGTCATCGGTGTTTCGACGCATGAGCGTTGAGGATAATATCCTGGCCGTTTTAGAAACCCTGCCGCTGAGCCGTACCGAGCGAGAAGACCGCTTGAGAATGCTTTTGGAGGAATTCAGTATTACGCACGTCTCCAAACAAAAGGCCTACACCCTCTCCGGAGGCGAGCGCAGAAGAGTTGAAGTAGCGCGTGCGTTAGCGCTGAATCCGGTATTCCTTTTGCTAGACGAACCGTTTGCGGGAATTGACCCGATAGCGGTGGCGGACATTCAAAGAATGATCCAAGTGTTAAAAAAACGAAACATCGGAATCTTAATAACCGATCATAACGTACGGGAAACATTAGCGATTTGTGACTTGGGATATTTGTTAAATAATGGTAAGATCATTGAAAAGGGAACTCCGCAGGAAATTGCTGCAAGCCCCATGGCTCGAGAAACGTATTTGGGCGAAGATTTTCACTTTTAAAGACTAGAAAACAAGGCGGAACATGGCACTCGAGATTAAACAAAGCCTAAGACTCAGTCAACAACTGGTGATGACCCCCCAGTTGCAGCAAGCGATCAAGCTACTGCAACTCACTCGGATGGAGCTTGCCGAAGTCGTCACTCAAGAGATGATGGAAAATCCCATCCTTGAAGAATCCATGGACACCGCCGAAGGCGAATCCTCGGAACCCACGGAAGTCGCGGCCGAAGCGAACACGGCCGAAGCCGAGCAGCTTCGCGACGAAGAATCGTTTGTAAAGCCCTCGGCCGCCGAAGAGCAGCTCGTTACGCAAAAAGAAGATTTTAACTGGGAATCCTATGTTGAGGAGTTTAACTCAAACTCTTCTACCACCACGCCTTCGATGAAGGAAATCAACGAAGAGCTCCCCAGCTTTGAGAACATTCTCACAAAGACCACCACCCTTGAAGAGCACCTGGCGTGGCAGCTCTCGATGGTGGCCCTCACCGATGCCGAAAAGAAGCTAGGCGAGTTGATCATTGGAAACCTTTCGGACGACGGCTATCTCAACGCCAGTCTCGAAGACCTGGCCAAAGAATCGTCAATGGAGCTTGAGGATGCCGAAGAAATTCTCAAAATGGTTCACAACTTCGATCCCGTCGGCGTGGGGTCTCGTAACCTCAGAGAATGTCTCTTGCTGCAAGCCAGATTCATGCTCCCCCGGCAGCCGCTGCTTGAGCAGATTCTTGAGAACCACCTGCCCGATTTAGAGCGCAAGAATTATCAAGCCATCGCCAAGGCCCTCAATGTGCCGCTGGATAAGATCATCACGGCGACCAAACTCATTATGGAGTTCGAACCCAAGCCGGGCCGATCCTTCCATAACAGTGACACGCAATATATTTCTCCAGACATCTATGTTTACAAGGTGGGCGATGATTTTTCGATCGTCTTGAATGAAGATGGGATGCCGAAACTGCGGATCTCGCCTTACTACAAGAACATCCTGGCCTCTGCAAAAGAGGGCGCCAAAGGGACGAAAGAATACGTGCAAGAAAAATTGCGCTCTGCCGTATGGCTCATTCGCTCTATTCATAATCGCCAAAAGACGATCTATAAAGTTACCGAAGCTATTGTGAAGAGACAACGCGACTTCTTTGAGAAGGGCGTGCAACAACTTAAACCGATGATTTTGAAAGACGTTGCAAATGACATCGGCATGCACGAATCCACGATCTCACGCGTTACGACCAACAAGTTTGTGCACACCCCCGTCGGGATTTTTGAATTGAAGTACTTCTTCAATTCCAGCATCAATTCCGCCGATGGATCTGACTCGCTTGCGAGCGAGGCCGTCAAAGAGAAGATCCGCAACATGATTCAGAAGGAAGATCCCAAAAACCCGCTATCCGACCAAAAAATTGTTGAGCTCCTGCGTGGAGACAACATCGAGATCGCTCGAAGAACGGTCGCAAAATATCGGGACATGCTGGGAATCTTGTCTTCTGGAAAACGCAAAAAAGTAATATAAAGAAAGTAATTTAAAGCGACTTAGATCGAGTTCGGAAAGATTCCGGACGTTTACAACGAGGAGAACGATAGTATGAACCTGAACATGAGCTTTCGTCACATGGATTCCAGTGAAGCCATCAAGCACTACACCACCGAAAAATCCGACAAGCTAAAGAAATTCTTTAACGGACAGATTAATGTCACGTGGAACTTCAGCGTCGAAAAACTTGATCATGTGGCTCATTGCCACCTCGTCGGAAACGCCATGGACTATTTTGGCGAAGCGTCCACGGGCGACATGCACTCCTCGATTGATCAAGCCGTTGAAAAAATCGAAAAGCAGATTCGTAAACACAAGGAGATCACCAAAGACCATCTCCACAAAAACGCGAACCGCTCGACACCTGTATAAGTGCGACTCGCGATCCTTTCACGCAATAAGAATCTCCACAGTATCCGGCGCCTGCTTGAAGAAGCGCGCCGGATGCGCGTGGAATGCGCGGTCATCGACCCTCTCGAATGCCAACTCGTAGTCGACGGCAAAAAGAGCGGGATCTACGTGGGGCCCAAGGCACTCCCCCGCTTTGATGCGATTCTTCCCCGAATTGGCGCGTCCATCACCGACTATGGGCTAGCCGTCGTAAAACAATTTGAAGCCCTGGGAATGTACACCGTCAACGGCTCAGCCTCCATTGCGCAATCACGCGATAAGATGCGAAGCCTGCAGATTCTCACCCATGCCGGACTTCGCGTTCCCAGGAGCGTCTTGACGCGCACCCCGCGCGGACTTAAACAATCCGTCGAGCGCGTGGGCGGCCTCCCGGTCGTCATGAAGTTGTTGCGCGGTACTCAAGGTGTTGGCGTGATGCTCGTCTCCGTACCCGTTACAGCCGGATCCGTTTTTGATACCCTTCAGGATTTAGAGCAAGACGTGATCATCCAGCAGTTTATTGCCGAAGGCGGCGGGCGCGATTACCGCGTTTTTGTCATTGGCGAAAAAGTCGTCGGCACCATGATGCGTACAGCGCCCTCAGGTGAGTTTCGGAGCAACCTTCATCGCGGCGGCGAAGGCAGCATCATTAAACTCCCCAAGACCTACGAGCGCGCCGCCATTCGCGCTGCCAAAACGTTGGGCGTTGAAGTCGCGGGCGTGGACATTATCGAAAGCAAATCCGGACCGCTGATTTTGGAAGTCAACAGCTCGCCGGGGTTTGAGGGCATTGAAGCGGCGACGGGACTCAATATCGCGGGGATGATTGTAAAATATGTTTCCGCGCGAGCGAGACGAATGAACAAAGGCAAGACCAAGCGTAAGCCTGTCGCGCAACGCGCGCAGCGCGTGCGGTCTACAAAACGATAGGTTGACCTAGCTGAAATACTAGGTTAACCTAGTAAATGTGGAAAAACCAATAAAACTCAAGTTTATTGAGACCTTAGATAGTAACTTAAAGCTCAATAACGGGCTTTTACAGGTCATTATTGGACCCCGACAGGTTGGGAAAACGACCACCACGCTCGATTACCTCGAGCGCAAGCATGCTAAGCGGTTCCATTATGTCAGCGGCGACTCCATTTTTAACGCATCAGAAAACTGGTTGGTTGAACAATGGCAGCTCGCGTTTCAAGAACGAAAATTATTAGTCATTGATGAAATTCAAAAATGTGAAAACTGGTCCGAAACCATCAAAACCCTCTGGGATCAGTTCAAGCGTGAAAAGAAGCCGCTTAATTGTGTGCTGCTGGGATCCAGCTCTCTGCAAATTCAAAAGGGTCTTACCGAAAGTCTTACCGGACGTTTTCAACTGATCCCGGTTTTCCATTGGAACGCAGAGGAGTCAAGACTTGGGTACAACCTCTCTTTTGAAGAATACCTCCGCTACGGAGGATATCCGGGATCTTACCCGTTCATCAAAAGCAAGGATTGGGCACACTTCGTAAAGCAATCCATTATTTCCACGGTCATCGAAAAAGACATTCTTCAGTACCAAAACGTAAAGAGCCCAGCTCTTTTCAAGCAGGCATTTGAAATTCTGATGTCCTATCCAGCTCAGGAAATCAGCTACACAAAACTGTTAGGGCAGATCCAAGACAAAGGAAACACAGACCTCATCAAGTACTACATTTCACTCTACGAAGGCGCGTTCCTTATTAAAGCACTCGCGAAGTTTTCGGACAACACGATCAAGATCAAATCCTCTTCTCCAAAAATATTGCCATTGGCCCCGTGCCTTTATCAATTGTCGATTCTGGATGAATACGATAGCGCCGAGCGAGGTCGCGCATTTGAACTCGCAGTCGGTGCG
>CAIRTR010000238.1 GCA_903881565.1 Oligoflexia bacterium
AAGAGCTGACATCGAATTAGACCGCCTTCCACTCCCAGGATCAGAAACAATACCGGGCTGACAGAGGAAACTAGCGCAAGTTGCTCTCAAGGCGACCGCGCAAAGAGGTATTACCTGTCACGATCAATCAACATCCACACAGTAAGGGGGCAGTTTATTAAGGTTCCACTCGCATCAGCGCAAAATCATCATCTGCTGAACCGCCGATTAAGATTTTGCCATCCGCTTGCACAGCAAGATCAGCAAGCGCATTACGAACCTCACCGAGCTTGAAACCCAAGCGCCCATTGGCGGCAAAGGTTTGATCAAAATCCGCCACGCCTGGAAGGAAACGTGCAAGCCCCAACTCTTTGGCGCCAGTCGTAGGATTTTCGGACTCTACCCCGACTAGGATTTTGCCGCTTGTTTCCCGCACAAGTTTAATTCCTCGGGTCTTTTTCCAGTTTTCGATCTGATCCAGCACGGTGTTTTCATAAAAGGGCACCAGAAGTAGTCCGCTTTTCCCCACATTCGTATCAAGACTAACAGTCATGCTTCCGTTCTTCTTCACGAGCCAATAGCGCATAAGCAAAGGGTCGCACCCAAAGTTTGAGTTACATTGAGTGGCGAGCACAACGAGGGCTTGACGATCATTTACCTCCTCAAAGACGGCGGAGACGGCAGAATCATTGCGGGTCGCAGGTGCCAGTTCTGCGGGGTAAAGCTGTTGAACGAGTTTAAAGTTCTTCTTGAGGTCCGGTCCAAAACCAATGAGAGCTGGATCGCAAGGCGCTTTGTAATAGGGAGCGTTTGAATCGTAAGCGCAACGCTTTCCGACCAATACCCCACCTCCTTCAGGTGTCAATACAACTGACTGAGGAATATCTGTGGTGACATTAGTGTCTGAGCTTAAGTTTTCAAAAATTGCAAACCGATCAATTTTAGCCGTTTCAAAGGAAAATGTCAGGACACCAAAACTAGGAAAAGCAACTCCCGCAATATAGAGCTTCCCAGAGGGGCCCAAGGCGGCAGCCGTGAGTGTAAAAGTGCTCGAGGTCTCAAGCTCAAGCGCACCGCTTGCGTTAAAGGTTTTGTCCAGTTTACCATCGGGCAATAAACGCACGATTTGAATCTGCTTTTTCAAATCTGTGTTATCGGTTTGTTGGACAACTACGATCTTTGAATTTGGGAGCAAAAATGAAAAGCCATAGGAGACTTTGCCCGGAGGAGAAGGCCACGACACGAAAAATCTGGGGATTTGAACCACCCCTCCGACGCCAAACGATGCATCGGGTTGCCCGGCAGGTGTGAGTTTCTGAAGAGAGAGCTTTGTCACTGAACCATCATCAGTGATGCCCGTTTGCAAAATCGAACCGTCTGGGAAAGGTAGTACCGAGGTTAGCGTATCCGCCATCCCGAAAGACACTTTACGAGACGCCGCCTGATCAGCCGCAATCCCATCGGCTTGAATCTTGAAAGCCTCCAAATCGCAGATGGTAAGCGCGTCGTTACAACTTCTTCCAAAAGCGTACAGAGTTTCTGATATGGGTGCGAGAAGCCGAAAAGAATCGTAAGCGAAGCTCGATGAACTAAAGGAGCGAGTGGTTGCCGTTTTTGATTTCACATCATAAAGGCCGACTCGCAGGGCTTTATGACTAACCCCAGGCTCCTTGAGATTTTCGGCAATCCAGAACTGAGCACCCGGATCAAATGCAATTGTCGCAGTTGAACTCGAAGCGGTTCCCAAGGGCTGCGCCTGGTGCCACAGATATTCGCCCGTACTTTTCAATTGGCCAATGAAGGGTTGGCCTTGCGAATCGCCCGCCAAAAAGACGCCCATGGATACACCTTGATCATCCATCACCTCTCGCACGCTCGTGATACACTGATCGGAGAAGGCCGCAGGGTAGTGCGAAGGTTTTAGGCTCACGACCCCCGTGCTTCGGTTATAAATGAGTTGATAGAGAAAATTGCCGTCGCTGCTGCAGGCAGAAAACCACATTCTACCTGACTGCGCGGTGTCAAGCGCGATGGAATCAATGTCGTAATCGATCGTTTGAGAAAAAAGTTTATTGATCTTCTGGCCGGTTGTAGGATTCACCAAGATCACAGCAAGCTCATCCGTAACACTCTGAGATCCATCGACACTGTTTTCAAAGACACCGGCGAACATGAAGTTTCCTTCAGGTGTAAATGATGAGGCCAGGATCTTTTTAAACTTTGAAATTCCCGAACTGCGTCTTCCCCCGGTGCCGTAAGACGTATCGAGCTGACCCGCGGCTACAAACTTCATGAAAAAGAGGCTGCAGTCTTCGCGCTCTGCCGCTTCACAGTGAAAACCTGCCGCAAGAACGGATGAAGAATCAGCCGCAATATGGATCGCATCCAGTTCCTCATAACCGCTTCCAACCGGAGCCGTAACCAGCCCCCTGGGAGCGAGGATAAACATCGGATCCGAATTAGCGCTGAAGAAAAGAGCCGCGTAATCTTGTTTGCCATTCTTCTCGATGGCGCCCGTCACGACAAACGTGTCCTCAATACCGGCGGCTAAGAGGTTTGATTTCACAGCCCCCATTTTAACATTATTGAATCGAAAGTTCGCACCCTGAAAGTTGGTCAGTAGTGTCCCGCCCTGGCCAAAGGCGCGATCAAGTTTTCCGGCTTGCCCGCATTGAGTCGGGGGGCCAAGTTGTGCTGTGTCTTGCTTGAGTATCGAGGCATCACCGCCTGTGCTTGCTGAAGTAGACGGTTTCGTTTTTGTGCATGAAACGATGGGCAGTGCGAGAATCAGCAAACTCAAGCAAGTGAGCAGCTGCACCCCATGCAATGGCACGCACGCAACAAGCCTATTCGTTCTTTTGATATTCCCCATTTTTGATTCCCCTATTCCCCTAAGCCAGGCGCTATTGCCAAATTCACAGCCCGCTCCCTTTATTGTTGACTAAAACACTCAGGAAATCCAGCTTTTTCTCAGCGCGCCAAGGCATAGCGGCAACTTCGGCATAAGTCATTGAAATTTATCACTAATTATACCGCCGGTTCTATGGATCAAAAAAAGTTGACCATTCCACTCCAGTAATGCTATCCTCGTACATAGGGATAAAAGGGGTTTCCTCAATTTATGGGTTTAGGGGTTAAAAGCACTTTAATCATTATGTTCGCCGTGGGAGCAGGCTCGCTTTTGGGCGCGGGCTGCTACTCCCAACCGGGAGGCTCCTTTACACATCTCTCAGGCAATGATCTTAGTGCCTCGGGCTCCCGCGGAGCGGGTGACAAATCAAATTCAAACGGCGAGGCATCCGGTTGCCTCGTACAATGTGCGGCCGATGAGATCCAGGAGCCTTCGAACTGTTTGTGCGCAAAAGCTTTGAAGGTGGATCTGCTAAAGAGTGGTGTTGTTTCTTCTGAGCTCACGGATGTTTCTCAGGCTGCGAAGTTCGATGGACTGGATGTGAAATTTGGAACCAGCGGTTCATTGGAAATTCCGGTTCTCAAACAACGCAACAAGGCCAAATCAATTGCCGTGCAGCCCGATGGAAAGATTTTGGTGGGAGGAGAGAGTTGCATAGGGCCTATTGATAATCCTGTTTGCTATACCGCAATTACTCGATATTTGGAAAACGGCGGACTTGACTCTTCGTTTGGAAAAGACGGACAAATACTGAGAAAGAATTTGATGGCGGGTAAGTATTCAACACTATCTAACATCGTCATCGAAGAGAGTACGCCAGGGGTGATTTCCAGCATCGTTTCGACTGAGCTGGGTTGTGACAAAATAAATGAAAAGTGCTGGGCCGATACGCGATGGAGAAATGAAAAAGGGGAGCCTACAAAAACGTCGCACTGGCAAGGCCCCTTCGACCAGATCAACTCTGCACGCTTTATTCACTACCCTCAACTCGTCGGAGGCACAATAAACTACAAAGAATTACTCCTGGTTTCCGGCCGAAAAGACTCGAAATTCTATGCAGCGCTACATGACTTTGAAAAAGAAGAGAAGGACCCAAACAATATTACCCCTGCGGTATCGGAGCTTAAGAATGGCCGTTCGGATCTAATTCTATCGTCCGCGTTAGTAGGGCTAAGCCCCGAAGTTTATGGGGTATTCACGGGTGGTATGGATCTCAGCAACTTCGTGGGAAAAATAGGAAGAGAGGATGTTGGAGCGTGGAAAATCCCCGTACAAAGAGAGTACGATGAAGCATCCACAACGGATGTGATTGTGACCGTCGATTCAAAGATCACAACTAATGTATTTGGATTCCCCATTACAATCACATCACCATCTCCATCCCCTTCTCCTTCTCCGACCGTTCTCCCATGGAACGAGGTTTTTGATATCGAAACGAAACCCGTAGATACAGGCTATAAGCAAGGATGGACATCTTCCCTCGAGAAGCTCAAATTTGACGGAAAGAATCAAATGGTTTTGGCGACGCAGTTTCCAACAGCAGGAAAGTTTGAACCCATTCTCAACGTCTACAACGTCAACGTACTTATGAACTCACAGCTGACCTATGCAACGACCCTTTCTCTTCCAATGGACGGAGTTAACAAAGCCGCTTTGACATCTGTTTCGCAGATTGATCCTACGGCCTCAACTCTCGAATTAGCTCGTTTTGTGGCGGTGGGGGGAGCTGCCATCACCTCACCCCCTGAGCACGATTCCATGTATCTTTTCATTGGCAATCTCACCTTGGATGCCGACAAGAATATCATTATCGATACTGCAAACAGCAAAGTAAGAACCTATGCATTCCCCTTCAGCGGTAAGGGTTCAATCACGGCATCGCAGATTTCACCCGACCGAAAGAAACTCTATGTCACCGGCCAACAATGCAAAGATAAGGAACAGCTTGAGTGCTCATTTTTCACAGCCGCAATCGATTTAACCGCAGGTCACGAACTGGAACTCTTAAATACTTTCGGAAATGGGACGGGCTTTGTTCAATCGAATTTCATCGACCCCAATCCAACGATCACATCCGTCAAATGCGTTCCTGGCACTTCATGCGCTAAAGCTCTTGTCGCCGGATCGTTCTTTAACGGTTTTGAGGACAATGCATTTCTGGCTAAAATCGACGCCAGGGCCGGTCAAGCTGATCTCACGTTCGGGGATAAGGGAGTCATAAATTTTCCTGAATTAGGAGTAAATACCGCCATCACGGCTTTTGATTTTGATGAAAGCGATAAATCAGGGATCCTCGCCCAGTGGAAAACATGCACCTTTTTCGGGTGTAAAGTCTTTTTAAGGCAATTTGATTCAACTTCCGGAGCAGGAGTATTGATACCCATGGTAGCTGAACTAGTCGGGGATGGAACAACGAAGATATCAGGGGATGATCTTATTTTTAGAAATGGCAACCTCTACTCGCTCGTGACAAGCCCTGACTCTATTCATCTGGTTTTCGATAATAGCTCCTTTCAAAACAAGATTGAATCATCCCCAGGTGCTTCGCTGAATCAACTCAGCAACTCACAGGGCGCCCGACTCGCCTCCCAAGCAGATGGGAAAACCTTAGCCGCCCTGACTCTTACTCTATCTAACGGAACACAAGTGCTCGCTCTTCAAAGATATAGAGCCGATGGTGTGGCCCCAGACACCATCTTTCCCAGATCAGCATTCCAACTCAAAGACGC
>CAIRTR010000239.1 GCA_903881565.1 Oligoflexia bacterium
AGACCCTGGGTGTTTTCGCCTGAACCTGCACTAGTGGTGCCCACGCGGCCTAAATTCTGTTGAATTTCGGCAGGAATTTGAGGGGTAGTTGAGCAGCCTATGAAAGTGCTCAAGCTAGCGGCAAAACAGAAGGATAGATAGGAAATTGGAAAGGGGTGCGCCAAAGCTGGGGTTCTCTTCATAGATACTTATGGGTCTATCTCAACATGACTCAATTGCCAATACGCCAAAAGATTGACTCCCTGGTTTAGAGCGATTCTCTGATGCAAATACTCTGATCGGAAATTTTTCTAACGCAAAATCCAAGAATGGGCCTAGAATAGAGTTAAGGAGAACTAACTCTATGCGCAGGACGCGCGACGGTATTTGGTTCTATGGAGTGGCAGTGGTTCCTCTGATCGTTGGGGCGGGAGGAATTTTTTATTATTTCCAACATCCTTCTGACTTCGGATCGGAGCAGGCGATGCATTCGCGCGAAGCGCGCACGCCTGCATCGGCGGATATAAAGCACGTGGCTGAGGCCACGGCCGTGACCCCGGCCGTGACTGAGCCTGAAGAGGCGGTACTTGCGAAGCCCACAAAGGCGCTCGAATTCTCCAAGGCTTTCGTTGCCGCGAACTTTCCTGTTCAAGCGGCGCAAAAATGCGCCAGCATCGAATTTCCAGGCGCGGGGCCTTCGATAATCAAAGTGGATGGAAAAGAGTGGCAGAGTATCTTGACTCGCTATCATGAAGTCAAAGCCAGTTATCTGGCTTGGCTCAATAACCATCGCGCAGAAATCGGCGAAGCCTCTTACGCGGTCATGGAAAAGCGGATGCATGATTTACGCATTCAACGCCCTCCGACCCTGGAGGAGCCTGATCTCCCATGGCGAGGCATCGGCGTGTTTACTCGAAACCACGACAACACTCCGCTGGTTCGTTTAGGCGAAGGGTTTCGAAGGTTGATGGAAAAAGAACCCAAACGTGCACATTATGAACTCGCGCGTTTGGTCGCTCAGACTTGGGCGCCTTGCGAACTGGCTCAAGAAAAAGTGATCGGCGTCTGGGATAATGCTTTGGCCTGCACCAACGTTCATGAAGAAAAGGCCTGCGCCGTTGGATCCTACTCTGAAGGCGGTTGGGCTGTTTCGTCTTATATGGCTGCGCTTGTTTCTGCGCCCGGCTGCAGCGTGCCTGCGTTTAAGGAGGCTGCGGTTGCTTCGTGTTTGACGATGCTGCCTTATTCTCATAACCGTGCTCCGGCATCGGTCGAGAAACCGGTGACCCAGCATGTCGAAAAGAAGGAGGCCCACAAATGAGAACTCCAACAAAGCCTTCGCTCTTAAGTCTCGGCGCCGGAATTGGAACTGTCGTCGGCGTCGTTTTGGGGTTCACCGGTTGCATGGGGCTCCATCAAGGAAGTGCTATTGATGGGACTCCCGCCGCCCAGCAAAGTACTGCAAAACCCTATGTAGAAGCCTATTTTGAGTATCCGGGGCCTCAGGAGAAGTGGGCGGGTCCGCCTTCGTTTATCCTGCATGTCGTGGCTCGCGGCGGCGATACGGCTGCGACCGAGATTTCGGTCACTCCGGAGCTTTACGGAAAACGAGATCCGAACAATAATCCGACTATGGCTGCCGAGCGACGTCCAGCCTCTCAGACGCTCACTTCGCAAGCGACACGAGATTACTTGGGGACGCTCGCTGTGAATATGCAAGGGGGGGGGATCGCTGACTTCAGTGGCTGCCTCTATCCTGTGCGCGTCAGGCTTGTCCGCTCGGATGGCGCCTTGCTCGAAAAGCAAGGATGCCGCTCACAAGCGGGATGGTCGCGGTCAGCGAGTGATGCTGTTAGTTATTTTGTGACGGCAATGCACTGGACGAAGTGAGATCACTGAACCCTTAGTACCCCTTTTTCGGGCTGACTCAGATACTCCAGCGTTGCTTTTTGAGTCACACTCCATTTCATTTTCGCCGCTGCTTGCGCCGACTTCAATGAGGCTGGAGGAGAGATTGGGTGTTGAACGCAATGCGTCACGAAAGACAAGGGGCGTGATTGCACTTTTATTTGAGAGGGGATTGGGGCGGGGGTTAAAGAATGGGTAGTTAGAAAAATCGGAGTGATTTCAGTGTCTTGCTGAGATTGCCTGACTCGATACAGGCTGTAGTCCTAGTTCCACTGCACCGGCACTTGCACCAGCGTCTCATCCGTCCCCTGCGCAGACCTCTGAATCTTTACAAACCCATTTTGCCGACCAAACTGGAACACATCGCGCGTGACTTTAACGTCTTGGGTGCAATAATCGATGATCTTCTGAATCTGCCCGGCCTTCCACCATTCGACAGCTTGTAGACCGTCCGCTGATTTTCCAGCGCCTAAGGTTCCACGCGCAACAGCTTCGAGTTTCAAATAGCGCTGGCGGGTGAGCGCTTCGAGGTCGTACATCAAATCAAAAGTGTCGAGTTCCTTGGTCTTGAGTCCATAGGCGCCCATCACGATCAAGTCGAATCCGCGGATATTGTAGCCTACAACCAAGCGATTCTGGCAAAGCTCGAAGAGTTTAGGCATTTCGTTTTCACGAAACGCGATATACTCATCCGTCTTGCTGTCGTAGGCGCACGCGACCGAAATTTTCAATTTATCGATATGATCCCACCCGCCTACGTCCTGCACGAGGTTTTGCGTTTCAATGTCGACGACGAGGTAGTGGCGGTTTCGCAAGAAGAGGCTGGAGGGCAAAATATCCTCAGAAAAAGGCACACAATACCCATGCTTCCAAAACGATGGGTTGAGTTTGACTCGGGTGATGGGCGCTGCGGCCATGGGGGTACTCCTTCAGAGCTAGAAACAGAGCTTTTTTGTTGTCAATTGCCCCTAGGTTTAGCAGACTCAAACCCATTATGAAAGCTGCACCGAAAAGTCCTCAAGATCTCCTCCAAGCCAACGTAAAGTCGCATCTTCAAGACTTGATGGAATTAATGAAGATTCCGAGCATTAGCTTCGAAGGCTTCCCGGTTTCGGAAATGGAGCGCAGCGGCGATGCCGTAGCGGCATTGTTGAAAAAGCGGGGCCTTGAAAACGTAGAGATCTTCAGACTTCCCGGTGCTTTTCCCTTCGTTTATGGGGACTATTGTCACGCGCCTGGAAAACCCACACTCCTTTTATACGCCCATCACGACGTTCAGCCTGCCGGCAACCCCGAGCGCTGGAGTTCGCCTCCGTTTGAGCCAACCCTTCGCGAAGGCCCAGGGGGCATGCGTCTTTATGGTCGCGGAGCTGCTGATGACAAGGCCGGGATTGTGCTTCACACCGCTGCGATTGCTTCATTCTTGGAGGCCGGGCAGGAGCTGCCCGTCAATGTGAAGGTCATTATTGAAGGCGAAGAAGAGTGCGGTAGCTCTCATCTTGAGGGTTTTTTGAAAAAGTATCGCTCACGCCTTGATGCCGATGTTCTCGTCATTGCAGATATGGGGAATTTTGACATCGGGGTGCCCGCCCTTACCATGGCCCTGCGCGGGATCGTGGGGGTTCATATTGAAGTCAGCGGCTTGGATAAATCCGTGCACTCCGGAATGTGGGGCGGCCCCGTTCCTGATCCCGCGATGGCACTCTCGAAAATGCTGGCGTCGCTTGTGGATGATCAGGGGCGCATTGCGATTCCTGGCGTGCTCGAGCAAGTCGAGCCTTTGAGTGAGGCGGAACGAAGAGAGTTCGCGCGCATCCCGTATCGTGAAGAAGATTTTCGCAAGCAATCGGGAATGCTGCCGGGATCGGAGATTCTGGGCGGAGCGCTTGAGGATGGAATTTCTCCGATGGTCAGGCTTTTTAGAAAACCTAGTCTCACCGTAAACGCAATTGAGGCTTCATCACGGCTCACAGCGGGCAATATTATTAATCGCTCGGCATGGTCCAAAGTGACGATCCGTCTTGTCGCCGGAATGGATCCTGAAAAAGTCCTGGCGCAACTCAAGGCGCATCTCGCGAAGCACACGCCTTGGGGCATGGAACTCAAAATCACAGGTGAAGCGGCATCGCCCGCATGGTCGACCCAGATGAAGGGCCCAGCCTTTGATGCGGCCTACGCGGCACTGGAGCGCGGTTATGGTAAGGCGCCCCTGACGCTGGGGAGTGGGGGAAGTATTCCGTTTGTGCGGTCGTTTTCAGATGCCTTAGGTGGCGTGCCTGCGTTGCTGGTGGGGGTTGAGGATCCGTATACGAACGCGCACGGCGAAAACGAAAGTGTGGGCGTGAGTGATTTTGAAAAAGGCTGTTTGAGTCATATTTATCTATTTGAAGAACTTGCAAAGCGCTGGGGAAAATAAAAAATGTCATCACAAGTTGAAGAAGCATTAAGGTCGCAGCGTGCGAGTTGGTCTGGAATTTCTGCACGGATTCTGAAAAACGGTGTCGGGGCTTTGCCTCGAGCTCGGCCGAGAAGAATCTACATTTTTGGAGTGGGGAGTTCCCATTTTGCGGCTCAACTCAGTGCCCACGCGGTGATGAGTTTTGGCGATACGCCTTGGGTTTATGCCTGCAATAGTCTTGCGGTGGGCCGGACCGTTAAGCCCACGCGTGAGGATTGGGTGATCGGTGTTTCTCATCGGGGGGGCACTCCCTCGACTCGCGAAGCGTTTGCACACGCAGCGCGCTCGGGCGCGTTTATGATTTGGGTTTGCGGTGAAGGCGCGCAGGTGCCATCAGAGGCGAGAATGGTTTTGGAAACCTGTCCGCTGGAAAAGCCGGAGCCCCACACGGTTTCGGTCACCGGCGCAGTTTGCGCGATCACGACGATGCTTGTGGGACCGCGGGCGCTGGAGCAATGGGAATTGCTGTCGAAGATTCCGGATCCGGATTTCGAAAAAGTGCGTGCCAATTTGCCTAGTGCCCCTCAAGTGATTTTGGGTGAGTGGGAAGGCGAGTGGCTGGCCAAAGAAGTGGCGCTCAAACTCATGGAGATGACAGGCGCGCCGGTGCGTCCGTTTGGTTCTGAAGAATTTTTTCATGGGCCGAAGTTCAGCGTGGGCGCTAGCGATGTGTTTTGGCAAATCGCCATCAAAGGGGATGGACGTGCGGATGAAATCGCCGCGCGCGCGCCTGCGCTTCGTGTGGATGTTCTCAGTGCCGCGCCGCTGGATTGGATCAATGCTTTGGTTGAGCTCCAATGGTCGGCGCTTGCGGTGGCGCTGAATCTTGGGAAAAATCCGGATCAGCCGGGGGCGTGAGGGGTAGGGCCGGCGAGCGGGGGTAGCGCCTCGGGCTCGGGCTCGGTAGCGCAAGTCGTGGCGAATTTCTCAAAGAGCGAAGTTATGGGCTTACCCTGCCATAGGTTCGGGGTGTAACTTCGCACTCTGAGAAGTTATTCTCCTCCTCGGATCAAAGCTTTGCGTTTTACTTGCAGTTCTTCACCCAAATCTACTTTCATTGAGCGAAATTCTTTTCTGAGTCTCTCATCCCCCAAGCAAAGCGCAGCGGCCGAGAGCGCAGAAGCGTTAGGTGGCTTTTCTAAAATATAATGAATCGCGCGTGTAGTTGTCCGACAAGTTTGCGCGAGAGCCGGCACTTGCCGCCATCCTTGTCGAAAGGCCAGTTGAACAAAAAGATCTCGTAAAGCGCTTCGATTTTGGACCTGTGACGGGGGGACCTGAAGTGTCGCTGCCGCGGCGTAGAGGATTTCTCCGATGGATTCAAAGGGCCAGGGCTTTGACGTCGCAGCGACTGGTGGTTTTGTGCCTTCAATCGCCACTGAAGGATCTCCGGACACATAGGCGTGAAACCGGACTGCAAATCCCTTTTGACGTTCATTCAATACTTCGACAATTGTCTCAGCGTTTACCCAAGGGTTTACGGTTGCACCCATGACGTCACGGTAGGTGGACCAGATCCATTCAAGGGGATCGGAGCACAGGTCACTTCGGCAGGGGTTGAGTGCGACGTATCGAATTTGGCGACGCAAATGGAGTCGGTCGGGGATTTGTGCGGGTGGCGGCATGGGTTGCCAAAGACCTGAAACTTCGCAGCTTTTACTTACGGGGCCCATGATTCCTGCGAAACGGCGGCGAGTTTTCGATTCTGTTTTTGCAGGCAGAATGAGGTGCAGGTGATTGGGCATTAAGATGGCGGCTAGGGCATCGGGAAAGTTCTCCCTTAGCGCGTTCCAAACTGCCGATGCGGTTTGGAAGTCTTTGAAAGGTTTGTAAGGGGTGCAGGCACGGAGGGTCCAATGGTTCCACATGAGGCTGGCGTTGTGCAAAGAGCTTGCCGCTGCTGAGTTTTTCGCTAGCTTTTGAGTTTCTTCTCAGAGCGCGAAGTTATGGGCTTACCCTACCCAAGGATCGGGGTGTAACTTCGCTCTCTGAGAAGTTATCTGGGATTTCGGAGTTCGCCGGCGAGCGGGGGCCGCGCCTACTTCTGCACTTCCCCGCATTCAAGCATGCTTTTGCCGTAGTAGGGGTTTCTCACGGGCCCGGCTTTTTGGAGCCAGCTTGCGTGGGCCATTTCACAAGTTACGATGCTGAGACCCGAAGGCGCTTTGTGATTCACGGACGTGAGCATTTCCGCCGAAAGAGACTTGAACAACAAGCGCGTGGATTTAATATCCGCAGCCTTTGAGAGAGCGAGTGCCGCTTTTTTGATTTTTTCAGAGGTAGCCGACTTTGAAATTTCTAAGCTGCTCGCCGCGACCGCATCCATTGAGTCGCTCGCCAGTGCGTCTTGGATCTTCAAATAACTTTCCAGGGCGCCGGGCGCTGCGGCATGCGAAATGCTCACGGCGGTGAACAGGCAAGCTGCGAATAGAAGTTGGAAAAAAATTCGTGGGGTATTTTTCATAAGATTTATTCCTCGATGAAACATCATGTATCAGAGCCAATAGAAATCAAAATGGGATTTTCGACTCAAAGTTTTTTTCCAAAAGCCGAAACAATAAACAGTTCAAACTCATGTCGGTCAACGCGCAAACCTCCCGGGAGGGTGTCGAGCATGACATATTGTGAGCTTGATTTGGTTAAGTTATTCTAACACTTGTCGGGTAATATTTTATTTGAAAGGGAAGTTATGTTAAATCAAAAAACACAGATTTTAATGGTTCTTGCGCTCAGCACCTTCATGGTGGCTTCGGGATGTGCGAAAAAAGCGGCGGACCCGGCCGGTGCCGTTCCTACTAAGTCCGAGTCATTGTCCTCGGCATTGACTCCAAAACTCGTGTCCGCTGGGCTGACTCAGGCGCAGGCTGCGAAGATCTCATCGGGTGCTGATGCGAAGGTGAAGGCAGGTGCCGCCTTCGTGAATCTTGGATTCAAATCATCCAAGCCTATGGCTAAGTATAAGAAGAGGCTCATGAGTGCAGCGGCCGTTCAAACGGCGGATGCGGAAAATGCAACCTTGAAGCTTGCTCAGGATTTTGCAGGCGGCGCAATTGGAGCATTAAGCGATAACGATCTTTTTGCAAATGAAGCGGGTAGGTTGGCAGCGCTTAAGATCGTGGATATTATTTTGCTCGATGTGCTTGTGGGTGATGCGGTCGATGGGTCGGCTAACAATGCGACTCAAGCCTTGCTGGTGGGGGCGATTACGCAGGGAACGATTGGCGCCCTGGATAATGCCGGGTTCGATGCCGCAGCTGTAGCGCATGCGGCGGGCTCGGTGATGAGTGATCTGGTGGGTCATCTCGATGAAGTGGGTTTCGATGCGACTGAAGCCGGAGACGTGATTGCGGCAGTTTCTGGGGCAAGCGCCGAAGCACTGGCGGATCTTCCGTTCACGGACGCAGAAATCGCCGATATTTTCAAACAAGAATCTCAAGAACTTGTCGGAGCCTTGGATCAAGTTCCTGGGGCGGACGCAGCGGGCATGGCGGATTTTGCCAAAATGGTTGAAGAAGCGATGATTAATGCTTTGGATGCGACAGGCGTGGATCAGGCAAATGTTGATGATATGATGAGAGCGTGCGCTGAGGGGGCTGCGATGGGAGCCGGGAGTCTTGATGGACTTACCTCCGCTGAACAGGGTGCACTTCTTCAACAAGCTTCAGCAGGGATGACGGCCGGATTGGATGGACTCGCTGATTATGATGCAGCTCAACTTTCACTCCTCGCAAACGCCGGAACGGATGGGATGGTTTCAAGTCTTGATGAAGCCGGATTCGCGGGATCACAGGAGCTCCAAGACATGATTGGATTTATTTCTGCGGGATCCGTCGAAGGGATGGCGGATCTGACGACGATCACTTTGACGGACGCACAGCTTGCGGACATGGTTCAGCAGTTCACCGCCGGCGCCGTGGCCGGGTTGGGCGGAATCGCTGACCTTAGTGCCGACGAAATTACGGCGTTTTCCTCTCAAGTCTCGGATTCAGCAATCGGGGCTTTGGATGAAGGCGGGTTTAGCGCGGGTGAGATCGGCGCTTTGGCAGCGGATGTGACGACAGCGGTCTATGAGAATCTTGCTGAAGCAGGCTTGGATGCAACTGAAATTGCAGCAGCCAAAACCGACATTGAAGCCGCTGTGGCTGCGGGCCTTGCAAATTCTGGGTTAAGTTCAGATGAGCAATCCGCAGCTCAGCTAGGTGCTGTAGCCGCAGGTGATGCTGGCGCGGCTGATGCTGCGCAGGCTTATCAAGATCAGATGGCGGCAATTGCTGCGGATCAAACCGTGCCTACGGAGCTTGCGCTGACGCTAGATGGATACCTCGACGATACGGGTGCATTCATCGCGAGTGATTCGACCTTTGCCTTGAGCAGTACTGAGCATCAGTTGGCGCATTTTACGGCGACCCAGTCTCGGCCGTTTCTGAGGTTTGGTTTCTTTACAGACGCCGAATGCTCAGGCAACCCAATTAGCGAGGCTCCGATTATGGCGAACATGAATGGCGAGTTCAGCTTCTCCTTTAGTGTCCCTGCAAAGGGTGAAGGAGATACCAAGCTTTATTGGAAAACACAAAGCGTGGGTAATGTCGATTCTGCCTGCTCAGTGGCCTTCATTACCTATAATTATGTCCCGGCTTCCGTCGCCGGTAACTAATCTAGGACTCTAGATCGAAAGGCGCTGAGGCCTCCTCGGAGATGCTTCAGCGCCTTTTTCTTTTTCGCCGAATTTTCTTGAAACAACTCTAGCGCCCGCAGTGATCGCACGCCATGCGCACAGCAGATGATCCAAGTCTTCGAATCATCAAGTTCTGGAAACTCTCCGTTTTCTAATTGGCGAAGCGGCCAAAGGATCGACCCAGGCAAGTGATACTCCGCAAACTCCCAGTCTTCGCGCACATCCAAAATGCCAACTCCGCCTTGTTTCAATAGCGTCGCAAGTTCTTCAGCAGAAACCTCGTCACTCTTCCGTAAAATAATCTCCTCAGGCGGCCGCGAGCAAATCGTACACGCAGAGTTTTTCGGCACTCCAAATGAACTCATCGCCATGGTTTTGAGATCAAAAACAAAAAGTCGGCCAAGCCTGTTAAAACTGGTCCCGGAGGCTTGCGCGAGTAAAAATTCAAGGGCTAGATTCGCCTGCAGCGTCCCCATCGTGCCCACCACGGGGCCTAAGACGCCCGCTTGGGCACAGTTGAGCACCAGGTTCTTCGGAGGGGCAGGGTAGAGGCAACGAAGGCAGGCGCTTTGGGTGGAATCAAACGCAGCTAAGCGTCCCTCGTACTGTGAAACCGATGCGTAGATGACCGGCTTCTTGAGTTGCGCTGCAGCATCATTAATGAGGTAGTTTGCGCCAAAATTATCGGTGCAATCCAGGATGAGGTCGAAGCCGCTTAGAAATTCCGTTGCATTGCTTGGAGCCAAGTCGCACGAAAACGCCTCAATTTGGGTGTCGGGATTTTGCGCCAAAAGCCGGTCGCGCGCGGCCTCGACTTTGAGTCGTCCTACATCGTTGTTATTGAAAAGAATTTGTCTATGAAGGTTTGAGCGATCGACGCGGTCACCATCGATAAGGCCCAGTGTGCCCACGCCCGCAGCCGAAAGATAGAGACATGCGGGTGAACCCAGGCCTCCAAGTCCCACACAGGCGATGCTTGCATTGTGCAACGCAAATTGGCCGGTTGCTCCGAATCCTGGAAGGCGCATCTGCGTTTGATAGCGAATTTCTTGAAGTTTCAAAGCCGGCTTCATGTTATGCATGTAGCTAACAAGCCTCATCAAAAAAGAGTATCAAAAAAAGCGTAGGGGAAATCAACTGTGTCCAACATCAATGACGAGCATCGCAATATCACACCCTTCATCGATTCGCCGGTCGGCGTTTGTATCCGTGATGACAAAGGGGATTCACAATTCAGAAATGAAACTTGCCTGGCGCATTGTGGAAAAAAGAAGACGGGAAAGTGCCGCGAATTGTGCATGAGGGCGTTTGCCGCAGATGGGTCGATCGCCCCTGCGTTAGTTGAAGGCGGGGTTCAAGTTTTTCGCAATACACAATTTGCCGATGTCGAAGGTGCCTTTGACGTCGTTATGTTTTATGATGGCAAATTTACGACGTCACTTTTTTATCCGCTCTCGCGAATTTACGAAATGCGCATGGTGCAATTCAAAGATAAGGGATTGACGGCGCGCGAACTCGAGATTGTTTCACTCATGATTCGAGGCGTGACCAATTCTGAGATTACAAAAAAGCTAAGCATTTCCAAATCCACCCTCAGGTCTCACCTCAATCGTGTCTACAAAAAAGTGGATCTTTCGGATGCGTTTACCTCAGGACTTCCGGCTCGAAAAAGAGCTAAGGCAAAAGCGTAAAAACAAATCGTGCTTGGCACTTTTTTCGCGTCTTAAGTTTCTCTCCCGTGCTACGATAAGAGATCTTGTAAGAGGCCGTCTAGGAATTCGGCGGAGTGATGGGGTTCATGAAGAAAAAATATTTAAAACCAGTTTTAGTTTTGGGATTTTGTCTTGGGGTTTTGCACCCTTCGGTGAGCCTTGCTGCTAGTCATGCCGGGGGTGTAAAAAAAGAGGCCTCAGAGATTGATCGTGTGAGGCATGATTTCTTTGCGCTCTTGATGGAGCAGGGGATGATTTCTCAGCCGGTACCTTCGGATGAAACCCTTTTGTTGCTGGATCGCTCCGATAAATGTGAGCACGGCCGCTACCTTCTTGATTTTGGGCGTGGACAATTTAATTTTTGCTCGGGTCGAAGTGTTTCAAACGATTGCGGGGTTCTCGTTCCGCGGATGAAGGTGGTTTTAAGGTCATGGATGGGAGATGACAGCGCGCTCAAGTCTCAAGAGGTATTTGAGTATCTCATTGACGCGCTTGACTTGGTGACAGAGGGACGTAAGGATGACGCCATAGAGGCCCTGACCCAAGTCAAACGGATATGCAATACACCAAAACACTCGCAGCATTAGCATTTTAGCTTTCGCTATCGGCGTCTTCGGTCTTTAAGGGGTTCCAGTCGTCATTTAATTTGGATTGTTTGCGCAAGATCGCACGTTTCACTTTGTTCACTTCAATCTCGGTCTCAATGAAACTATCAAAGCGTTTGGTGTAGCGATCATCATCGCAGGAGAGAAGTGGGTCAAGCGGGGCAAGATACTTGGCCAGTTTCTTCTCGGGGCCAGCTGCCACCGTTTTTGCATAATCCGACAATTTCGTCCGAAGATGTGTTTCGATGGCAGAGGGCGAACTGAGTTCTGCAAGATTTGCCATTGAGGTGCGGAACGCTTTATCAGTGCCGCACGCCTTCTTGTTCTTGGTCTTGATCACTTCAGGGATGGTTGAATCACCAAGGGCTTTAGCCAGCGGAATCACTTTGTCGGCGTCGCCAAAGAGCGGCTGCCCTCCAACGACGGTGAGGCTCACTTCAGAGCCTTTGGCATCAATGAGCGCGGAGTAGGGATTGCCACCGGCATGAGCGAGGGCTGATTTGTTGATGAGTGTGAGATCGGCTTGATAGCCTTCGGCAACTTTGCCGATGATTTTGCCAAGCTTCATGGCTTTAGCCGCATTCACGGTTGCCATATCGACCAGGTCCCGATCCGAGATGTTTTTGATCCCCATTTGTTTTAGATAGCGTTTGGCAAGTTTCAGTTCGTCTCTGACGTTCTTGCTGCCCGTGGGGCTCCAGTCGGCGCCGATTGCGAGATTCACGCCGGCTGCACGAGCCGCTTCGACATCCAGCGTTTCACCATAGAGCAGAAGGTTTGAAAACGGAGACCAGACTACCGAGATGCTTTGTTCGGAGGCATCCTCAAAGTCGGCGCGATCCATGCCGACGCCGTGGATGAGGACCATCCCTGGGCGATTCAGGCCCATCTTTTTGGCGAATTGATATTCGGTTCGGTTGTAAACGTCGTGGCGCATGCCTTCGGCCAGATGGACGACCACACCCTTCGCGTCGGGCATCTGGAGATAGCCTAAGATACTTTCGCGGACACTGCTTTCGAACATTCCGATGTAGCGGCGTACGGCGCTTGGAATCCGCAAGCATCCGCCGCGCGAGAGATACTCATAAGCTTTGCCTTCGTTGGGCGCTGATGAGAGAAACCCGTCGTTCTTGTTCTTGGCTTTTGCGCCCGTGGTGGCGCCAAAAATCCAGGATTCAATATTGGCGATTTGCTTGTCGGTTTGATTTGCCCGGATCTTATAAGGAGCTCCGATGAGCAACGAGCTTAGTTTGGGTTTTACTGAATTGAACCAGGCTTGGGCAGCGGCGTGGTTTTCTTCGGCGTCATTTGACGGCTGGGGGATCGCCCCTAAGCCTTGGAGAATCTCAGGCCCCACGGTAAGCGAGAGTCCTGCTTCGATAGAGCGTGGGGTGGAAACGAATTCTTGGACCCAAGCCGTGACGCCTTGGTTGTTCAGCATGTCTTTGTAGGCTTCGTCATAAGTCATTTTCGCCTGATCCATTTTGGGTGCGATCAGGGGCTCAAAAATCGAGCCCATCAGGCCTGGGATAATGATGTCGTTGATGGAGCGAACGCGCTGGGTGTTTTCAAACTCGCCCGCGATTTCGATATTGTGCGCGCCGAAACCTTCGGTGCACTTTGAATCTCCGCCCACACCTTGAACGGCAGTCGTGCCACCGGCGAGAGCCTTGAGTTCCGACCATCTGACAGCCGCGCAAACGGTATCGCCGGTGATAGGTTTCATGTTAAATGCCACGGCATTTTTATAAGCGGAGTAATGTTGGCGCCATTCGAAGCGATTGGTGAATTGACCCACGGCCTGATCCCAGAGGGGGAGGATATTGTATTTGAGGTGCGAGTGCATGTCGATGAGGCCTGGAAAAATGAGGGACTCAGAATCCAGCGTGAAGCCCGAAGTGGGGCGGGTGTTACTGATATCCGTGATGCGGTTTCCTTCAAGGGTGAGATAAACTTTCTTCTCGGGGCTCTCCGGGAGGTAGCCACTTAGGTTCCATTTGGAAGCGCTAGCATTTGCGGGTGCCGCGGCCTTCGTCTTATTAGCTAACTTGGCCAGCGCGGGGTTTGCCCACAGGCCGTTGGTCAGAAGGGCTGTTGCGGTGAGGAGGAGGATGGACTTGGATAGGATATTTTTTTTCATAACGCAGAGAGTTATAGCACTTCTTGACTAAAATAGGCAAGTATTAATTCATGTGGGATTGCCAGGAGTTATGGATTCGGCGCGCGACGGTCATCAATTGCTCAATTTTATTGGGTTTTTTGCCGAAACCTTAGCTATGGAGTGTCGCTCCCTTTTTGTATTTTTTGCAATGATCACGATCGCCGCCTTGCTCCCTTCTATGGGCCGCTCTGACGAGGGGCTCCGTTGCTATTGCAACAACGGGGTTGATCCGCTTCGCCTTGAAGCGCAGATGGATCGTTTTGTTGATCTCAATGTTCGCTTAAACGACGAGTTCGCCAAAGATGCGTTTGCCACCCAAGACGGGCATGCCTTTTTGCGAACGCCCAATCAGATCGAAAGTTATAAACTTCGAACCGACATGAAGAACTCTCTTCGTGCCTTAAATTGCATCGATTTTGGACCGGAGTCATTGCTCAGCGGGACCTTTGTCATGCGCGTGGATACTGAAAGTATCCTTACTCCGTCGCTGTCTAAAGATTATATGCGCGCGCAGGTCCAATATTTTAGTAATTTCAAAACTGCGGCGGAGTACAAGGATTTTATTCGGAGCACTTCGGTGGCCGATTTGGTTTCAGGTTCAACGATGACACAAGCGGAGGCCACCGCATTGAAAATCATCTTTAAGCCTGAAGGTGTTTCGCTTGAAAAGGCTGCCGCTCCTTTTAAAAGCAAACTCACACAGGATGAGAAGATTCAGGTGGCCTTAGCTATTTCGAGTGTGGCAGTTCCGCGCTATGCCAAAGACAAATTCGGCAGTGGAACCCGCATCCCCGTTAGCAATGACCAAGTTTTACTAGCTGGCCAGGATAGTATCATTCAATCGGGAACGGGTGAAGACCAACCTCTGACAGCGGGCGATTGCTCAGATATTGCCAATGCGCAAGGCGCGCTCCTAAAGGCTTTGGGGGGCTTTAAGAATATTCACGTTGTGACTTCAACGAATGATGACTCTCCTCACACAACGGTTGTTGCTCAATATACTGGCCTCTCCGGGCAACCTAAAAAGTGGGTGAGGATGAACTATTGGACCGCCTCCACGACCAACGGGCCTGTTGAAGGGGGTGAACTTCTTCGAATGCCCGCCTCAACCGAGAAGCGTCTTGTGGATATCGGCCCCGGATATCACATCAGTCAGGTCAATGGCAGAACTGTTGCTTATGTGCCAAGCACATTTGGGAACATTCAAAGGGAAGCTTCCGGAATGCGCTCGAACGAGCCTATGGCACGCTCATCAAGTTCCCTTACGGGCGTGCAACTCGCCCTTTCGGGGAATCGAAGCGTAAATCTGTTTGCAGGACGCGATAAGGCGGGGGATTTGTTTGGCGGTGTTTCCTTCCATCAAGACTATCTTCAAAAGAGTCATTTTCCCGGATCTGTTGGAGTGGTTGCAGACACTCGGAGTGTGGTGGTTCCGGGGTCGACGGCGAATATGACCGTCTCGGATCTTTATGTTCAGTTAGAGCAAGAAGTTCGCACCTCTGATATCGAAGTAGCTAAAGACGTTAAGGCGCGTCTAGATGCTTCTCTCATTGCGCTCATATCCTACGGTTATGGATTCGGGGGGTCCCCGAAGTCGCATCATCTTTCAATAGGGCCCGGAGTTTTTGCAAACGTGGGAGCGCAGTTTACGGCAGGCGACGAATATTCAAAGGCTTCAGGACGGGTTCGGATCGATGCACAGTTTGCGCCTGGCCTTGAAAACATGGGAGGCTTGAGCCTTACCGCCTATTTGAATCACCTGATGTTTTCGGCAGAAGGGCGCGTGAAACTTTCACAGACGACGATGGGCAGAGCCTATCTCACCGCCGCTACCGGAATTCTGCTGGATTATTTTGGCCCAAGAGTTTTCGCGCGGCTCGGATTGGAAACCCCCAAGGCAGGGTTTCGAGTCGAAGTTCTGGGGCGCCTCTTTGATGAAACGCCCACCTTTAAAGATGGGACCTTACGTCGCGGGACTGCGAGTCTGGGAATTAACGCGACTGATTTTCTTCGAATCTCACTCATGGGCCAGACGATCATCGAAGGACCGGATTCGACGGGTAACTTTGGTTTGGGCTTTGACGGAAAGTTTTGAGTAGAAATCGCTTACTTTAAGTCCTTAAAGTACTTCTTATAAATGTCTTGATCGCCCCGATCCAGCTCACTGCCCTGGGGTTTGCCTTGAGGAGTTGTAGGCGCGAATGGAGGCGCTTTAGGGGCTGTTTTGTAGGCCTGTGTGACGGAGACGGCATTGATTTCGTTTAAGCTGGTCGCCTTCTGAGGATTGGCCTGAATTTGTGCGAAAAGCTTGGGGTCATGCGTTTTGATATCACGCAAGGTAACTTCTTTGGCTTTTTGTTCGAGTTCTGAAACGGCTTTGGTGGTTGCAATGTCGCTGGATTTGGTTTCAATTTCAGCGATTCGTTGACTGCTGATGAGTTCTTCTTGGGTGGTTCTTCGGATCTCAACTTTGGGGGCAATCACGGGAGTCGAGGCAGTGACGATCCCGATCTCGCCTGCTCGAATGATTCTAACTTCGGTTTTGGGTTGGGCTTTGTCCGGCGTTTTGGTGGCAGTAGCCGCGCCTTTCGGCGCGCTTTGGGTTTGCGCGACCGATCTCACTTCGACCGCGCCACGAAGGATCGAGACTTCAGTTTTGTTCTCTGCCCCTTCGCAATTAATCGTAAAATCGGTGCCGCGAATCCCGATCACGGCCGCACGCGTGCGAATTCGCAACTGGTTGCGGGGACCTGCTTTGTCAATGATGCCTCGAATCTTGCCATGAAGGAGTTCCATTCGCGTTTCAAAGTTTTTCGATTTGGCATTTGATTTGGCATCCAATTTCTCTTGCCAGTCAATGCGATAAGCGGTGCCGGGTGCCACGTTGAACTGATCTCCGTTTTCATAAATCACGCGCGCCCTGCCTTGAAGTGTAGTGCGGAGAACATTGCCCTTCTCGACGTGCATGCCAACTTGGGCCAGCTGGGATTGGAAATATTCGCCTTCATACATGACGGGGGGGGGCGTCGTGTTTGAAAACTTTTTGGAGGGGCGGGAGAGCAGGATGACTTCTCCTTCAACGGCAGTCAGGGTGCCTACGGAGTTACTGGCCGCGCCACCGAGCGTTGCACAAAAGATTGCCCCAAGTGATGTGACGGTGAAGATCGCCCATTTCCTATTTAATTTTCTCATGTTAACCTTAGAATAAATCGGAGTGGGGGATAAATACTATGAAAATGTCATTATCGAATCGGATCGAGTGGGGTTTGCTGAGTATTCTCTTTGTTTCCGCGCTCCCGCGTGCCCATGCCGCGGAGTATGAATATCCTGAGCTCCTGGTCACTCCCTTGGCGTCTGAGCGCCTGGATCGTGAAGCCGCGCGCGAGCGCGAGCAGCGATGGAGCCGCTATATCCCTCTTCAAGTTTCTGCACTTTCGACGCTGGCCACGGCGGTCATTTATTCTGTCGATTCTGCGTCCAGGAAAGATCCGCTCGTGCATCCTGAAGCCCTTGGCTTCGTGATTGGGGGCGGTTGGCTTGCGACGACGCTGGTCATGTCGATGATGTATGAACCCTACACCTCGGGACAAAAAGAAGTGCAGGCACAGACAGGTAGCGCATCGGGAGGAGCAAAAACTCCGCGAGACAAACTCAAGCGTGAGCGGGTTTCTGAAGAGGCAATCACGGCTGCGGCAAGAGTTGGGCAGCGGATGGCTTGGATTTCGGTGGCCTCCCAGGCGGTCACAAGCGCCATCATGCTCAGCAATTCGCAGACGGGAACGCTGGGGCGCAATCTGAACATTGCCTCGTTGGTGTTGGCGGTTACGCCGTTGATCTTTCGGTCAAGTTGGCAGGAGATTTCGGAGCAGCAACAGGAATACAAGAAAAAGATCTACGCCCCCATCGCTTTTGCCACTGCGGTACCCGAATTTAGCGGGGCCGGAAAACTAGTGCCCTTTGCGGGGCTTCAGTTTCGCTTCTGAGGTCGTCGAAGTCGCCGCATTAGTCTGAAGCGCTAACTTTTCCGCGAAGGCCAGGGCTTGTGCGCGATCAAGTTTAAGTCCTGAATCTGCGATCCCGTAGCGATAAGCCTGCATGAAGTTTTCTGAAGCCTGCTCTCCCCCAGCTGAGATCACTTTTTCTGAAAGGGTGAGGGCATTACCCGTGATAAGCGAGGGGCCGGAGTTGTCGCGCAAGAATTCAAAGGTGCGAATGAAGGGCTTGGCGATCCCCCCTTCAGCTTTTTCGCCTAACCGTGTGAGCCGTGCGGCCATAGTTGCACACTGAGGCTTGGGGAGATCGAGCTGTTTGGTTGAGGTGCAATACTCGACAAGCTTTTCAAAATCCCCTCGGGCAACCGCCACATCGCCGGCAAACTCTGTGCTTAAAGAACGGGCAAGTTTGAGGGCCGAGGCCATGTCCAAATCAAGGTATTCACCCAAAAATGCTTTCTTAAAAACCGCCATAAAAGTTTCTGCTTCAACTTCAGATCGGTTTGAGAACTCAAGCGCCGTGGTCAGTGCTTGCTGTCCACCCACTCCGGCTTTTGATAAAAGCAGCGCAACCCGAATGTAGCGTTCGGCAGCTCCTGAGCAGCCTGTAGCGACTTTTTCTGCTGTTTTGAGGGCTTCGTTTTCATTGACCCCGAATGCCTTTTCTTGTTTCAAGAATTCCATGGTGGTGATGAATTCTTTGGAGGTGGTGCAGGGGGCAGCCCAGGTCAGGGCGCTGCCGAAAAACATTGAGCAAAGAAACACTCCGCAAAGCAAAAGCATCGCGCTCCAGTTCCAACGCCTGAGCCTTAAGCTATTAAGCAAAACCGAAACGGAACTCAGCGCCATCGCGGCGCCTGCGAGCATCGGGCTTAATCGCCATCCTGTGAAGGGAACCAGGAGTCCTGCTGCGATGGGGACAGCTGCGATATTGTAAAAGAAGGAGGCAAAAAGATTTTGGCGAATGGTGCGCATGGTTTGGCGCGAAAGCGTAATCGCGTCTAGCAGCGTGCCGAGATCTTTTCTCATCAAAGTGACATCCGCCGATTCGATTGCGATATCG
>CAIRTR010000240.1 GCA_903881565.1 Oligoflexia bacterium
CAAAAACCAGGACAGAAGCCCGGTCAAAAACCAGGACAGAAGCCCGGTCAAAAACCAGGACAGAAGCCCGGCCAAAAACCAGGACAGAAGCCCGGTCAAAAACCAGGACAGAAGCCCGGCCAAAAACCAGGACAGAAGCCCGGTCAAAAACCAGGACAGAAGCCCGGTCAAAAACCAGGACAGAAGCCCGGCCAAAAACCAGGTCAGAGTCCTGGCCAAAAGCCATCGGGTAGCGCGGCTTACTAAAGCTTCGGTTTCCCTCGTACTAGGGGGCCAAGAATTTAGGTTTACTGTGTTTTAAGGACGAGGCGACTTTGAAAAAAGTTCGCCTCGTCCTTTTTTGATCTCTACTTCAATCGTCTGTTTTTCAGCGCCGGAAGCGTCTGTCGTATCCGTGCAATCTCATCAAAATCAATATCTGCCCACACGACCCCGGGACCCTGCAATCGCTCGGCAATCACGCGGCCCCAAGGATCAATGATTCGAGTGTGCCCAAATGTTGGACGACCGGGTGCGGGCGATCCATGCTGTGCGGGGGCCACAAGATAGACCTGATTTTCGATGGCGCGGGCGCGAGTCAGGACATCCCAATGCGCCTTGCCGGTCACTTCGGTAAAGGCGGCGGGTGTAAAAATAATCTCTGCCCCCGCTGAGGAGAGTTTTCGAAAAAGCTCCGGAAAACGCAAATCGTAACAGATGGAAAGTCCCAGTTTGCCAAAAGGGGTCTTCGCAACAACGGGGCGCTTGCCTGCGATAAACACTTTTGATTCTCTGTTGGGGTGCTCGATGGGATAGTCAGCATCAAAGAGGTGTATCTTGTCGTAACTTGCAATGAGCTCGCCTTCATTGGAAAACAAAAGGCTCGTGTTGCGGATTCGGTTGGACGCTTTTGGCCCGCGGAGAGCGACACTTCCCGCGAGAATCCAGACATCAAATTCAATGGCCCACTCACGAAGGGACTCGACCGTGGTGTCTTGCATTCGCTGGGCACCCGCCAGCCATTCGGCGGGCGTGGAGCCAATGAACGAAAAAGTTTCGGGTAGTGCCACGAGATCGGCCTTGTTTTGGGTCGCAGCCTCCTGAATCAGCTCGTGCGCTTGAGCAAGGTTTGCCTGGGTGTCGTTTGTGGAGGTCATCTGGATTGCGGCGATTCGAATGGAGCTCATAAACCACAGTTTTACCGATGAAACCTGGAATGTAAAGGATCCAGATATTGCGATATTGTAAGATGGCGCAAATCCGACTAAAGATGGAGAGAGTGATTGATCTACTAGCCTCTTCAACTCCCTCTGATGTTTGCTTTCATTGCGGGACGATAGCGCCGTCGAAAAAATGGACGCTTTCAGAATCTGAACAATCGGCCCCGCTCATTTTTTGTTGCCAGGGGTGCCTGACCGTCTTTCAAATTCTAAGTGCGCGAGGACTTGAGGCCTACTACGAAATCAAGAAAAAAGCTGGATCGTTTCGCCCTGCCACCCCTGTTGGGGGCCCATCGCATGGGGATGAGTACTTAGATGATCCGGAACTTAGGCGGCACTACGCCACGGAAGTTTCCCCGGGGCTTCAGCAAATGCAGTTTTATCTCGAAGGCATTCATTGTGCCGCCTGCGTTTGGTTGATTGAAAAGGTTCCTGATTTCGTTCCCGGCGTGATTTCTGTCCGACTCGAGGTGGGACGCTCAGTGGTCAGTGTTCAGGCCCGAAAAGACCTTGCATGGTCAAGCGTCGCTCGGCAGTTTCGAGAATTTGGCTATTCTCCTCATCCGGTGCGCGAAGGTGAAGGTGAGCAATTTGAGGCTAAAGAGAACCGATCGTTGTTGATCAAGGTTGGAGTGGCAGGTGCATGCACGGGGAACATCATGCTCATGGCGGTTTCTCTTTATGGGGGGGCCACGGGCGTGCTTGCAGAGTGGTTTCGGTGGATCAGTTTTTTGCTGTTTTTACCCGTGCTTTTTTGGAGTGCGCTCCCCTTTTACAAGAGCGCTTATTCTAACTTAAGAATGAAGAGCGTTTCCGTCGACGTTCCTATTGTTTTGGGGATCGTGCTTGGCTTTGTGGCGAGCGTTGTGAATCTCGTGCAGGGTTCGGCCCATATCTATTTTGATTCTTTATCGATGTTGGTTTTTCTTTTACTCGCGAGTCGATACATTCTCAAGCGAACGGGGCAGAATGCCCTTCGCTCTTCGAGTTTGGCTCATTTTATGGGGCCTTCTGTGGCACGACGATATGCGGGGGCTGAACCAAATGAAACTCAAGAAGTCAGTGTTGAAGTTTTAAGGCCAGGCGATGTGGTTGAGGTGAGGGTGGGGGAGACGATCCCGGTGGATGGGGTGGTCGTTCAAGGAGAATCCAGGCTTAATTGTGCTTTGCTCACGGGCGAGAGCGAGCCCCAAAAAGTGGTGGCAGGCGATGTTGTGTTTGCGGGGACCCTCAATGAACAGACCCCTTTGCGCATAAGGGTGAGTGCCTCAGGAGTCGCAACGCGAGTGGGGCAAATCCTCAAAACGATTCAACAAGGGAGTGTGAAAAAAGCCCCTATTGTTCAACTGACGGATCGGGTCGCCCGTTACTTTGTCAGTGCTGTCTTGGGTGGGGGGCTTTTGAGCTTCTTCATTTTTGCTGGCGTGATGCAGCTAGGATTTGAAGAAGCATTGAATCGAACTCTTGCACTGGTGATTGTGAGTTGTCCCTGCGCTCTTGCACTTGCAACCCCTTTAGCGCTTACGCGAGCTATGGGGCAGGCGGCCCGACGCGGAATCCTGATCAAGAGCGCCGAAGTCATTGAGCGAATTGTTTCGGTAAAGAATGTCTTTGTCGATAAGACGGGAACTTTGACAGAGGGAAGATTTGAGGTCTTGAGTTGGGAGCAAAAGGATCAGCCAGAAGATCGCTTCGAAATTGAACAAGCCGTGCTCGAGCTTGAAAAGCGCTCGACCCATTCTATCGCTAAAGCGGTTGTGCGCTATTTGATTTCTAAAAAATCCGGGAAAGAAACCTCAACGTTTGCAGGGATTGTGGATTTTCAGGAGCGCTTGGGAAAAGGAGTGTTTGGGCGAATTCGGGGGCATGGGTATGAGCTGCGCAGGGTTGACGCGCTCTCGATGAACTCGCAGGTGGGCGTTTATCGTGATTCGAGATTATGCGCGATCATAGAACTTGGGGATCAGGTGAGAGAAGATTCCGCTGTCTCAATTCAGCAGCTAGGCCGAAGAGGCTTGCCCATGGCAATCCTTTCTGGAGATTCTCCTGCGGTCGTAAAAAGAGTGGCAGGGGCAGTGGGGATCGGCAATCAAAATGCATGGGGTGGGCTTGGGCCTGAGCAAAAGCAGGAGCGGGTCGTGGCTCATCCCTTTTCGCTTATGGTGGGAGATGGGGCAAATGATGCGCAGGCTCTGAATGCTGCCTTTGTCGGGGTAGCGGTCCACGGAGGAATGGAGATCAGTTTGCGGGTCGCCGATGTTTATCTCGCACGCCCCGGACTGGGGCCGCTGGTGGAACTCTTTGATTTAAGCACTTCGACCTTGGGGGTTATTCGCCGGAACCTCGTTTTTTCGTTGCTGTATAATCTTCTAGGGATTAGCTTTGCTCTTATCGGAAAAGTAAATCCTCTGTTTGCGGCGCTCTTGATGCCTTTGAGCGCTTTGACGGTTTACGTTTCTACTTGGGTGGGGAGTCGGGGCTTGCGGGAGAGGATAACGTGAATATCGTTTTTATTCTTTTGCCTTTTGCTTTGCTTCTGGGACTGGGGTTCTTGGGAATTTTTATATGGATGGTGGGCGCGGGTCAGTTCGACGATCTTGAGACCCCTGCATATCGGTTACTTTTCGAAGAGACGTCTGAAGAGACAAAAAAAAAGGGGAACGCAAGCGATGACAACGGGACGTGAAGAGTTTTCGTACGATGACAGGATTTCAAGGGACTTTGTAGTTGCAACTTTATTTTGGGCGGTTGTGACTTTTTTGGTGGGGATGGTGATTGCCACCCAACTCTTTAGTTGGCGGTTTAATTTTAATATTCCTTGGTTGACGTTTGGTCGCCTCAGACCCGTGCATACGAATGCCGCCATTTTCGCATTTTCTGCAAACGCCGTTTTTGCGGGTGTTTACTATTCCTCGCAACGGCTTTTGAAGGCTCGGATGGCGTCGGACATTTTGAGTCGCATTCACTTTTGGGGTTGGCAGCTTTTGATCGTATTGGGAGCCTTGAGTCTCGTTCTTGGTTTTACTCAAGGTAAAGAATACGCGGAGCTTGAGTGGCCCTTTGATATTGCAATCGCCCTTCTTTGGGTTGTTTTTGCCATAAACTTTTTTGCGACGATAGCCAAGAGACGTGAAAAACATATTTATGTTTCGATCTGGTTCTATATCGCGACGATTTTGACCGTCGCACTTCTGCATATCTTCAATTCGTTTGCTTTGCCCGTGAGCTTTCTTAAAAGCTATTCGGTTTTTGCGGGCGTTCAAGACGCCATTGTTCAATGGTGGTACGGGCATAATGCCGTGGCCTTCGTGCTCACGACGCCGTTTTTGGGGATGATGTATTATTTTCTCCCGAAGGCGGCCGAGAAGCCCATCTACAGTTATCGGTTCTCGATCGTTCATTTTTGGTCGTTGGTGTTCATCTACATTTGGGCGGGTCCCCATCATTTGCTCTACACGGCGGTGCCGGAGTGGGCCCAGACGTTGGGCATGATTTTTAGCATCATGCTTTTGGCCCCGAGTTGGGGTGGCATGATCAACGGACTTCTAACGCTTAATGGGGCTTGGGATCGCGTAAAGTCGGATCCCGTACTCAAGTTCCTGGTCGCTTCGATTTTGTTCTATGGATTGGCCACTTTTGAGGGGCCTTTGCTCTCGATCAAAACGGTGAATTTGCTTGGGCATTATACCGATTGGCCGATTGGGCATGTGCACAGTGGCGGGCTGGGATGGAACGGTCTTTTGACTTTTGGAATGATCTATTGGATGGTGCCCAAGCTTTGGAAGACGAAGCTTTACAGCATCAAACTCGCCAATGTTCATTTTTGGATGGCGGTGGTCGGGATTTCTCTCTACGCCATTGCTTTGTGGATTGCAGGAGTTCAGCAGGGTTCCCAAGCGCTGGCGATGGATACTGTAACTCATCGATTGAAGTTTCCTGATTTTATGGCGACAATCACCGCGATTTTGCCCTATTACCAAATGAGAGCATTAGGCGGGCTGCTCTACCTCGTAGGCGCTGTGATTGGTGTTTATAATCTTTACCGATCAATGCATGGGGCGGTTCAAGACGAGAAGACTTCGGCGGCGCCGCTGAGTGGAAAAGTAACTGGAAAGGGACATCGCTTTTTTGAAGCGGTTCCACTCGCTTTTACGCTGCTGACGCTGCTTGCAGTTGGCGTGGCGAGTTTTATTTCAATCGCACCTACGTTTTTGGCTAGTGATCGAGCGATCGTTGATGCGCGAATCAAGCCCTATACGCCGCTTGAGCATTATGGTCGCGATATCTATTTGAGGGAGGGATGCTACAACTGTCATAGTCAAATGATCAGGCCGGTGGTGGCTGAAACACTTCGTTATGGCGCGCCATCACTGCCTCAAGAATCGATGTATGATCATCCCCATCAGTGGGGGTCAAAGAGAACGGGGCCGGATCTGGCGCGAGTCGGGGGCAAGTATCCTGATCTCTGGCATTTCCGCCACATGGCGGATCCTCGCTCAATCGTGGCTGCTTCGGTCATGCCCGCATATCCATGGCTTGAAACCGCGAAGATGGAGCTTGGGGATTTAAGCAATAAATTGCAGGTCATGAAGCACTTGGGTGTTCCCTACAATGACGATGAAGTGCGGACGGCTGCGGAACTGGCGGCGGCTCAGGCAAAACAAATTGCGGCGAATCTTCAAGTCCAAGCCGCGGGGCAGGGCAGTTTTGTCGGAATGGAAGATAAAGAAATTATCGCCCTCATTGCTTACCTCCAACGTCTTGGCAAAGATGGAGTCAAGCCATGAGGTGGATTTTGGGTGTTTTGCCGTTTGAAAATGCGCAGGCAGCGGTGCTTGTGATTTCGTTCTTGGTTTTTTCGGCGTGGACTGTCTGGGCATTTCGCACAAAGGGCCGTGAGACCTATGATCGAATCGCTCTTTTGCCGTTGGGCGGAGAACTTAAAGAAGATAAGGGAAGGGGATAATCAATGAAACTCTTAGATGACGATTTTGATGGAATTCGTGAATATGATAATCCAACGCCCTGGTTGTGGCTCTTAGGTTTTTTTGTAACGGTCGTTTTTGCGGGCGTGTACTTCTTTTATTATCACGTGGGTCAGGGAGCCAGTCTTCAAGATGAGTATCGAATTGCTCAAGCGCAGATGGCTCAAGGTGTGGCTCAGCAAGGGACCGCTCCAGGCGCAGCACAGCCCACCACGCCGGGTGAAGACCCCCACAAGAAGGTTCTTGCGATCATGGCCGACTCCGCTCAACAAAAACGGGGACAGGTGCTCTATCTTGCTCGTTGTGGAGCTTGTCATGGTCATGATGGCCAGGGTTCTGTAGGCCCAAATCTCGTAGATGAATATTGGTTGCATGGGGGTAAGCCTGAGCAGGTATTTGCGTTAATAGCGGATGGGAATCCTCAGGCCGGAATGCCTCCCTGGAAAGCGCAATTGAGTCCTGAGGAGATCTGGGCTGTGGTTGCTTACGTCAAGTATTTGGCTCACACGACGCCTCCGAATCCGAAAGCTCCACAGGGGAAAATCGAAAAGGATTAGCGCGTGTCTGCTTTTGCATTAGCCCTGGGATCCGTGCTTCTGACGAGCTTCATGGGCAGCGCTCATTGTGCCGCGATGTGCGGCCCCCTTGTCGTCGCTGTTGGACACACGCGATTAAGTGTTCTTGCTTATCATTTTGCCCGAGGGAGCGGCTATTTTTTGCTCGGCCTAGGGGCGGGGTATTTGGGTTCGAAAGTTTTAAATGACTCATTAGGGATCGGCGCTGGCGCAAGTGTCATCGTGCCTTGGCTTGCTGCGATCGCGATTTCGTTCTCTTTTATCTGGCTTGGCGTTCAGGCCTGGCGCACCCAAGGGATGAGTCATGTGAGGGGGCCTCAGCTTTTTCAAAAATTGCAGACCCGGCTTTGGGGTAGGGTGCTCGCGAAACCAGGCGTATTGGCCTCGGCTTTGGCCGGTTTGTTGAGCGTTTTTCTCCCGTGTGGGTGGCTCCATAGTTTCGTTTTGGCTTCTCTCGCGATGCAAGATCCCTTGAAGGGGGGTGTTTTCATGCTCGCATTCTGGGCCGGTACATTGCCTGCACTTTCAGCATTGCCCTATTTTGTGCGTGCGCTTTTTTCCCCAATCATGAAAAGAGCGCCAAGGTTTGTGTCGGTCGTTTTGGTCGTAGCGGGATTTGCGACTCTCGGGATAAAGCTAGTCCCTTGGGTGAGGGCATCTGCTAAGGGAGAAACGGTTCAGTGTCATAAATGTCATGAAAAAGATCAAAAAGAAGGCACTCAAAAAGGAGATTGAGCAATGCAAAGTGTAAACATTAAGAAGGAATTTTCGGGTGAAGTGGAGAAGGTGATTCCGATCTTGACTCAGGCGTTACAAAAAGTAGGTTTCGGAATTTTAACACGGATTGATTTTCATGTTAAAATGAAGGAAAAGCTTGGGAAAACCTTGCCACCGACCGTGATTCTCGGCGCTTGCAATCCCCAATTGGCTTTTGAGGCCTATCAGCGAAACCCCGACGTGACGAGTCTTCTGCCCTGCAACGCAGTTGTCAGAGAGGTCGCGCCCCATCGCGTGTCGGTCGAGCTTGCCCGTCCCAGTGCGATGATGATGCCGCTTGGGGACGCAGCCTTGGTGGAGCTTGCTTGTTCTGCTGATGAAAAACTGCAGAAGGTGATAGATGGTTTGGAAGCGGATTTAAAAGAGGGGGCGTGAGGCCGTGAAATCTACTTTTCTCGCATTTGGAGCTGTCTGTGTTCTGATGGCGTCAGTTCCCATTTTAGCAGCCGACCTTGTGCCAGCGGCCCGTGATGAACGCTCACGTGAATCGGACGAAGTGGCCAATGACCTGCTCAGTGGAAAAGTTAAGGCTCCTGCGGAGGCCGCTGATGAAAAAGCGCACGTCTATTTTACCGGAGATTGCAAAGATGAATCCGGGCATACGCTCAATCGCGGCGAAAAAGGTTACGATGAGTGTCTCAAACGAGTGAAACTTTCACCTCGGGTTTCAGGAGAGGCGTCTGTTGGAACACAAGTGACGACTCCCGGAGTCGGCGTGGAATTTAAGTCAGGTAAATGATTTAGCGCTACGTTTTAGGTGCCATCAGAGGGCGCCACGACTTGAATTGTGCCAGTCATGCTTGGGTGGAGAGAACAGTGGTAGGGAAAATTTCCCAGATCCGAAAAGGTAAAAGTGCCGATTTCCCCTGGCATCATCGTTAACGGGTTCCACACAGCGTTATCTGACGTGATTATATGCTCTACGGTATCTGTGTTTTCCCAGGTGACGGCAGTACCTTGAGTGATCGTTAGGGGATTTTGACCAAAAGCCGCTGCGCCAAGGTCCTGCGCGCCTGCGCTGATTTGAATAAGAAATCCCGCTTGTCCTGCTTCGCCGGTGGGTGGTGCAGGGTTTGCTTGCACACTTTTTTGCACAGGTTGAGTTTCTGAGCAACCTAACGGGTAGAGAAACGTCCCTGCCAGAGTGAGACAAAATACACTGATTCCGACGCCAATGAGTTTTTTCATAAAATAGACCTCGCGTACTCGGTTTATTGCATTTTATGTTCCCATGACTTGTGGACGGCAAGCGGGTTTATGAGAACGGGGAGTTCCGGTTTTAAGGGGCAGCCGCTTAAACGGCATTGACTTAACGTGTAAAAAACATTATCCCTAGTGTCCCCTCACAATCGGAAAGTATAGGCGCTCAATCATATGCAGTTTAGAAATGTTTGTATTATTGCCCACGTGGATCATGGGAAGACAACGCTCGTCGATTTTCTCCTGAAACAAGGCGGATCTTTCCTAAGTCATCAACACGTTGAAGATCGCGTGATGGACTCGATGGACCTGGAGCGCGAGCGTGGAATCACCATTCTCTCCAAAAATACCTCGGTACGGATCGGCGACACGAAGATTAACATCGTTGACACGCCTGGTCACTCAGACTTCGGCGGCGAAGTAGAGCGGATTATGGGGATGGTCGATGGCGCACTTTTGCTCGTCGATGCGGCTGAAGGCCCATTGCCTCAAACCCGATTTGTGCTGCAAAAGGCTCTTGCACAGGGGCTGCGCGTGATTTTGGTTATCAATAAAGTGGATCGGCCTGATGCGCGCGTTGATGAAGTCGTAAACCAGGCTTTTGATCTTTTTTGTGATCTGGGCGCGTCTGAAGTTCAAACGGATTTTCCTATCATTTACGCCTGTGCTCGGCAGGGATGGTGTACCCCTAATTTTGAAGAGGTTCCCAAGCTTCTGGACGGCTCTAAAAAGGGAAACCTTTCGCCTTTATTTGATACGATTGTGAATGTCGTGCCTCCTCCTAAAGTCGAAACCGAAGGGTTTCGCATGTTGATTTCAAATCTCGCTTACTCCGATTATGTCGGTCGATTGGCAGTGGGGCGAGTGACCTCTGGGGTGCTTAAGCGCAATCAGCGCATCGTCAGGCGTGGCGTTGATGCTAACGGCACCGACATCACGGAGTCCTTCAATGTGAGCCGCGTTTATACCTTTGAAGGGCTTAAACAGGTAGAAGTCGAGGAATTGATTTCGGGTGATATCGGCATGGTTGCCGGGAGCGAAAAGACGGAAATCGGCGATACGCTCACCGAAAACGACCAGATGAAGCCTAGTCCTCGGATCATAGTGGAAAAACCCACGTTGGGGATGATTTTTTCGGTTAATACTTCTCCTTTAGCTGGGCAAGATGGCGAAGCGATTCAGTCGCGAAAGCTGCGAGATCGCTTAGTTCGAGAAGTGCGCCAAAACGTGGCGCTTCGTTTGGAAGAAACGGGCGGCACGGATCAGTTTAGAATTTTGGGTCGCGGTGAGCTTCAGTTTGCAATTCTGATTGAACAGATGCGCCGTGAAAACTATGAGTTCATGGTAGGCAAGCCTACGGTTCTTTATCAGACTGACAGTGAAGGTCGGACTTTGGAACCCATGGAGCGCGCGGTCTTGGATTTGCCCGAGAGAGCTTCGGGGGACGTGACGCGTGTATTTCAGAGTCGTAAGGGGTTACTCGTTAAGTTTGACGCAAGCCATGCTACCGCGATTTCAAATCGGGTGAGGCTCGAGTTTGATATCCCGAGTCGTGGACTCTTGGGGATGCGCTCCCGATATTTGACGCTCACCAAGGGCGAGGGGCTCTATAGCACTCAGCTTTTGGGTTTTGGTCCTCATAAAGGTGAGATTCTGCACCGCTCAGGCGGGGCGCTTATTTCGGATCGAGCTGGAGATACGATTGAGTATGCACTGCTCGGGTTGGAAGATCGCGGGATTTTGTTCTTAAAACCCGGAATTGCAGTCTATGAAGGCATGATTATCGGTGAAGCGGCCAAGGAAAACGATATGAACGTTAACCCGGTCCGCGGGAAGAAATTGACGAATATTCGCGCAGCGCATGCTGAGTTGTTAGTCACTCTCTCAGGTATTCGTGATCTCTCTTTGGAGCAAAGCCTTGAGTGGATTGATGAAGACGAATGGATTGAGGTCACGCCCAAGAATGTCCGCCTAAGGAAAAAAGTCCTCCAGCAGAACTTAAGAAGTGTCAAAAGAGAAGAGCGGATAAAGTAGTCGGCCTGGCTAATTTCAGGTTGCCCATGGCCTAAGCTTCCCCTACGATTTAGGGATGGCAGCACAAATTGATTTCAACTTTTTGACCCCCTTTATTGAGGGCGCAAGCAAGGCGCTACGGGATCTCTGTAATATTTCTGCGCGAATTGATAAAGTGGCGCCGGCTGCTGAAGTCGAAGATATCCCGATTGCAATTGCCGGGGTGATCGGGATTACGGGCGCCAAATATCGTGGCGCCATGACCATTGGTTTTCCGACCGCAGTTTTTCTCCACATCATGAGCAAGATGCTGGGAGAAGATTATAAAGAAATCACGCCGGAACTTGCCGATGGGGCGGCGGAGCTCTCCAATATCGTTTTTGGTCAGGCGAAGATGACCCTCAATCAGTTGGGGCACAATATTCAAATGGCTTTGCCCAACGTCGTGATGGGCAAAGAAGTAGCGTCAAGGCCTTCTAATAACGCCGATGCCGCCCGCATTATTTTTGAAACTGCAGCGGGCCCGTTCATGATTGAATTTGTGGGGCATGCCGTTACGGAGACGAAATCAGCGGCTTCGAACGCCGCTTCAGCTCCGAGTGTTTTGGCGGGCGAGCCACCTAAGCTGGATGGCAAGGTGCTGATGACGTTTGTGGACGGCATTAAAAAAGCGCTCACAGTCCAGTTTGGCGCTGAACCAAAAGCGCTTGCGCCATTTCAAAAGTCTGCTGAAAAAAGGTATCAGTTTGATATTGGCGGAATGATTGGGGTGAATAGCAATTCATTCGGCGGCACGTTTGCCATTTGCTTTGCAAAGCAGGCCTTCATCAAAATTCTCGAATCGATGATGGGAGAGCCGGTCCCTGAGATCACACGTGAGCACGAGGATGCGGCAACCGAGATCGTAAACATCACTTTTGGTGAGGCCAAGCGGGTCCTGAACGAAAAAGGTTACGGGTTGGAGATGGCGATACCGACGATCATTCGAGGAGTAGATGTCGAATCGTTGTATCCTTCGCGCAAACCCCCGATCGTTTTGCCCTTCGAGGTTTTTGGAAGCATGATCTGGATCGAATTTGCTTTTGGGGCCGATGCGAAAAAGAAGAAGTAGCTTAAATCGCCTTCAACGCGTGCGTAAGATCCGCAATCAAATCATCAGAGCTCTCAAGGCCCACGGACAATCGGATCATGCTCTCGGTGATTTCGCACTCATCAAGATCCGCAGGCGTCATATCCGAATGAGTCATGCTCCTAGGATGTTGTATCAGGGATTCGGTTCCGCCGAGTGAGACGGCCAAGTGACAAATTCTGACGGCATCCAAAAATCGGAAGGCGGAAGCTCGATCGTTTTTCTTAAGATAGAAACTCATCACCGCGCCAGTTCCCGTGC
>CAIRTR010000241.1 GCA_903881565.1 Oligoflexia bacterium
CTTCTGAACAAGCCGATTGACGGTCAAACACTCCTGGCGGCCGTCCGGCGTATTTTGGGTCAATAGGCGCCATCACTTTTGCTCCAATAAGCTTACAACAGATTTTATTTTGACAACCCTCCGTCTGTGTTGAAAGATAGTGTGTTTTCGGCAACCGGTTCTCAACGACAAAGTGGGGGCTATCATCATGGTGTTTAGCCAATTTTTGGGGCAAGTTCTGCGCAGGGCGGATTCAGGTAAAGCCCAGCGATTCCGTCGCTGGTTTGTTCTAGCGCAAGCATCTTATTGAAATAATTGGTTTTTTGGGGCATTCGTTTCTTTTGAGCAAAATCGCATTCGAGAAAGTGCTTGACTTTTGGGGTGAATCTGATATAATACATACTATCAGAAGGAGACATGGCATGCACGGACGAAATCGGTTTACCCCTCCAGAGCGCTCTGCTCGTTCTCGGCTGGCGCAATTGCTGCATGACCACGAGCTTATTCACGGCAGCGTGGTGACTATGACGCGCGTGTGCGGGAAAGCAGGATGTCATTGTGAACGCGGGGAGAAGCACGTATCGCTTTACCTATCTCTTAAACTGGAGGGTAAGCGGCGCATGGTGTATATCCCGACGGCGTTGGAGGAAGAGGTTCGCCGTCGCGTGGCGGCGTATCGTGAGGTGGAGCAATTGACGGAGATCATATCAGCGGCCTGCGTGGACAGAGTGTTGGAGAATAAACGGGAGGGCAAGTCCAATCGCTAAGAGAAAAAACAGTTCGCGCGAACGCCGCGAACGCCCGGCGCCGACGCCTCCTGCGTCGATTTTAGGACGCGTGCTTAAGTACGCCGAAAAGGTGTATGGGTTATGCTCGCAACTTCGTCTCGTTCAAGATGGGCGGGTCAACGCCCGTATTCTCACCCAGAGCGTGTTGCTTAGTTTTCTGATGCTTCAATTAGCCCGGCTGGGAAGTCTCAATGCGTTCGAACAAATGAAGGCGCCCCCGGCCTGGAAAAAGTGGTTGGGGAACGCACAGCCCAGCGCCGATGTGATGGGTAAGGTGTTGGACAGTCTAAGGCCGGTGGATTTGCGTGCTATTCTAGATGCTCAACATGCCAAGACCAAGCGAAACAAAGCGCTCAAAACGGATGAGTCGTCTGGTTTTCGCTATCTGGTGCTCGACGGCCACGAGGGCGTGGCCAGTTACCGCCGCACTTGGAAGGAGTGCCTGGAACGCGTAATCCATTTTAAAAAAGGGGATCGTACGCAGTATTACCACCGCTTTGTGGCCGCATTTTTGAGCAACGGCAAACAACATTTTCTATTGGACGCTGAAAACCAGTTGCCCGGCGAAGGGGAAATCGCCTGCGCCACGCGGTTGGTTACGCGTCTACTCAAGCAGCATCCTCGCGCTTTTAACGTCGTTTGCGGGGACAATCTCTACATGGACCCCACCCTGTGGAAACTCATCCGCAGTAAAAAAAAGCATGTCATCGCCGTGCTCAAGAACGAGAACCGCGACCTGCTGGTAGACGCGCGCAGTCTGTTTGATGACAACCTGTCGTTCCCTTTGGATGAAGAAAAAGTAAAACGCAAATGTTGGGACATGGAAGGGTTTAACACCTGGCCCCAGTGCGGCGAGTCTGTTCGCGTCGTACGCTCACTGGAATGCACCACCGTGCGTCGCCAGCTAAACAAGAAGGAGCAAAAGCTTAAATCCGAATGGTTTTGGGTTACTTCAATTCCCTCCTACCTCGCCCCGACCCAGACCATCGTACGCGCCGGCCATGGAAGATGGGACATAGAAAACTACGCTTTTAATGAACTCTCCACAAAATGGCATGGCGACCATGTATACCGATATACCGCCAACGCAATGCTGACGACAATGTTGTTGATTTTCATTGCTTACAATCTCTTTCATGCGTTCATCAACGGCAACATCAAGCCCGAAGCACGCGCCGGTCGCTCTGAAATGTACTGGGCTAAACTCATCGCCGCCGAACTCGCCATTGCCTTCCACTCCTACACCGCGCCCACCTAGACCGCCGCGACCTAAAGCGCAGTTCCATCCAAAAAACAGGCATCCTGCTTGAAGGTCTTCCTATTGCCTATCCGCTAAAATCTTCCGTCTTTGCCCATCAATGCCCGCCATTTCGACATCAAACCTCCGGGGATCGCACGCTAAAGCACTCTAAAACACCGTTTGCGAATATGACCAAACTCTTTCGAGGCAAAAAATCAATACTTCGTTGAAGTTCTGACTCTAAAGACGGAATCGCTGCAGCACGCGAATTTCGCGTGCAATTTCTGCTGGAATCATGCTAGACTACATGGTCTATGGGCATACGTAATTGCGATAGGCTGGTTTGCACCTGCAGTGATTCAGGAGATAAATAATAATGCGGCACGGCGTGAGTTTGCTTGCAGGTATGGAAGGGATTAGTCGTCCCGTCCTTCGTATTGCGCGCGAGCTCTCAAATAACAGCCGATCCGGCCTGACAGCTCGTTTCTTGGCCAAGAAGCTTGATATTCCTACGGAGGAAGTCGAGTATCTGGTCGATGTAAATCACCGTCTCTTTTTCACGGACCTGACCAAGGTGCGTATTTCAACCGAAGGGGCC
>CAIRTR010000242.1 GCA_903881565.1 Oligoflexia bacterium
ATTATGGTCAGTTGACCTCCCGTTTTAGCGGCACTTTCAAATTTTGAGATCTCACTTCGGAGGCCCTCCAGCGCCTCCTGCATCGGCTTCAGGTCAGAAAAAGGCAGGGCCGTCACCGTGATTTCTCTTTTTGGGTCACTCTTGATGTGATTTGCCCAGGTCGAAAGTCTTTCGCCTACGGTATCCGTAATTCGAGCCAATTTTATCAAAAGACCAAAGGACTGAATCATGAAACCGGCGCTGATCAAGATAAATAATACGGATAAGAGTTTGAGGTTTAGAGTCGGCTCAAGATTGGCCTCAAGATAACCATAAAGTTCCTGCGTCCTGGGATCATAGTAGATGGGTACCAGGGTGCTGATGCGGTTCTTCTTGAGATTCCAGCACACTTTTTGCGAGTCCCCGGAACAGGTGGGTTCTTCTTGGATCGACTTACCCCCTTTGCCTCCTTTTCCCAAGGTGTAGAACGGTTTTAGATCGGAATCTCGAATCAGGATGGACTCGCCAGGTTTTAGTTGGAATGCGTCCTTAATCTGTAACTCGACTTCCTTAACGTTATTGGTTGAAATGAGCGCCGGACGAAATGCTTTGACTGCGGCCTTCGATACGGATTGTAAATGATCAATACTCGAAAGCATCCCAAAGTAAACGACTGCGACACCGGCAAGCAGTAAGCTGACTGACAAACCTGCCACGGACCAGCGCGTGATCTGCGTCGTGAGGTAGTGCTTGAGTGATGGGTTGTGATGGCGCTTCATGTGTATATTTTAAATTTCATTTTCCTGAAAACCTGACCTTAGCAAAGCTCACGGACTCGTCCGTGACTGGAATCTGCGAAAGATCGATTTCGGGTCTAGCAAAAACAGTGGTGGAGAAATGAAACAGGGGCAATGCGTAGCCGTTACGGGTCACATCCAGCATAATGGCGCGAAATTCCCGAATTCGTTTTTCCTCTGAATCAAGAGATCTAGCCCGGCCCAGCCTGCCTGCGAAGTCCAGTTCTCCGGCTCCAGAGGGAATGGACGTGGGGTTGAGCTCAAGAAAATACGAAAGGGCTCCATCCAGATTCGAATCAGCGACGCCGACGGAGCCAGCGTAAAAATCGAATCCCCCTTGTTTGGCCGTTGATGAAACCTCACTGATGGGCACCTCCTTATACTCGGGGGCTTTGCCAGTTGCCTGCTCAATGGCTTTTGAGAGATTGTCCTGCAATTTTTTAGACACTCGGTCTGGGCTGATCAGGATTTTGAGTTTTCGGCTCTTATAAATTTCTGGAAGGGTGGCGGCGCCCTTTTGCTCCTGCTTGGTCTCCCCGTAAAGGGCGTAGCCCCTCGGAAACACTTCTTGGCCAGCGGTATATCCTTTTAGGTTTGCCATCAGATTTGTCATCAACGTTTGGCGAGTTAAATTCTGAGCCAAAAACAAAAACAGTCCGCGCTCATCCTCGGTGATTTGTTTCTTTCCCATAAATATGAACCAAAAGGTGCGATCCAAGTTTCTGGCCCAAGTATGAAACCCTTGCGCCTGAATGCGTGCCGAAAGCTCCTCTTCCATAAGTGAGTGGGCGGCGATGATATTTGGCCATGGGTCTTGAAGTTTTCCTTGAAGAGATGCCTCTCGGCTTGGCTGCTTTATGATGATGGATTCAGCCAACTCCTCGGCGGGATGCACCCAGTGTGGATTCTTCTTGAGGATCAATTCCAAAGTACTTTGGGACTGAAGCGAAAAGGGGCCACTGCTTAGGCCAAGGTCGAGATGCCCACTCGCATCTGTCTTAACCACCCCGTACATTGGCTCCGTAAGTTTCTTGAGAAACGATCCGTCCTTCTCGGCGTCTTTGAGGTGGATATCAATTTGGCCTTCGTTGATGCACTCGATTGAGCCTATGCGATCAAAAAGGGACCGAAGATCCGCCTGGTGATCTTGTTTTGCACGAGCGAAACTTTTCTTGATGTCCGTGCAAGTGATTTTGCTTCCGTCAGACCACTTCGCCTTTTCGCTGAGTTGAAAGCGATAGGTTCGATCTCCCTTCATTGACCAGTGAGAGGATAAGCCTCCCACGATTTGCTTGCTGTCGTCCATTTCAACGAGCGTTGAGCCTAACGCATAAGACATGTCCATCTCGGTCAAGGTGATGACCCGGGCAGGATCAATGGGGAGCGAATACGAGAGATAGGTTCGAAGCTCCTGTTTTTTGGCGTTAGTCGCCGCGCTTACGTTTTCCATCATTCCTCCGAGAGTAACTACTCCGATGATTATCCATGCCTTTATGTGATCCATAAATCAAATCGAGGTGGGGTGGTCTAAGCCAGTTTTAAGGGTCTTTATAAGTTCACCTCGTTTGCCAAGAACATCAAGTTTTCCGTTTTGAAGGGTGAAGATGAGTGCATTGATTTCGTCTGCCGTGAATTCACTCTGAAGTCGTGCCAGCTCCCCCTGGAGGTGCTCCTGCTCGTCACTCGTTAATAGGGTGCCGGGTCCTTCGTCACCGATTGTTGCTTGAGCGCCGTTGGCAGTTTTTGGCTCCGCTTCGGCTGCAAAAGCAACCAAGGTCCGCGAGCTTGCTGAAAAGAGTCCAAGGCCGGTTAAAATGAGTGCAATGGAATTTCTAATAATCGACATAAGTATTACCTCCACTTTACGTCATGCTACAAAATGAGGAAGTTGATTGATCGCTTCCTTTGTTTTCAAACGACCAAGTCGCTCAAAGTTTAAAATGTTTTTCTGCTTCGCGTCCTCTGTCCTCCCAAAGAACAGGTTTTGCACATCGAGGCTCGTGCAATATCCGGCGGAGAGAGGGGCGCTGATAATCTCGTTAAATTCGTGACGAATCGGGTTCTTGGTGAATTGGCGAAGATGGCGATTCCATTGCGCCTTCGCTTGTTTCCAATGAATCGTTTCGTTTGAGAGCCACGCAGGAAATCTGAAATGGTGTGCGTAGGCGACCGCCTGCTCGGCGGGGCCCACGGGGTTTGAAGTCAGCGGGGTCTCAAAATCAAGAAGTTGTCTCGAAGTCGTGTAATAACGGTGCGAGACAGCCATCCTCGCTAATCGGCACGTCTCTGCAAAGGCCCGTACAAGCGCATTTTCGAGTGAGTCACCTGCCGCATGGGAGATGACCCCATGGCCATCAGCGTTCAAAAACTGCGTTGAAACTGTTGGAGCGTGACCGGCGTGCGAAATTAGGACGCGGACTTCGGGGAATACGGATTTTTTAAGATTTTGGTCAGACCACGCCAGAAGCCATTTTGGCAACTCGTTATTCTGAATCCTGGAAAAAGGCGTTTTGGAAAACCAATGGACAAGAACGGCGTCGCGCTCAAGCAATTCGTAGAGCGCCGCTTTTTCTGCGGCCTCCTTATTTACATGGGCCGCCCATCCGTTTGAATTGGGGGTTCCGTGGGTGGTTCCCTTCAATGCTCTAAAGAGGATGCGCTCGACGGCTTCGGAAATACTTTTTTGAATCGCGAGAAGTGGAAACTCTGCTTCACCAAAGCCCGCCTCGTGAAACCCGCCGCCGCGAATCTCGGTGCAGTAGTAGAATTTTGAAAAGCGAAAGCCCTCCGTTTTCATAGGTTGCGGTGGGGAAATCTTAAGGACGAGTTTTTCTCCCGTCGGCAAGATCACGGGCACGCCAACGAGAAAGGGGGTGTATTGTTTTGAATTCATATTCGACCTGAACAAATCTTGAAGTGACCCAAACATATAGAAGCTCCCTTTCGTGCGGGGCATAGAGCAAGCTTTGGGCCAAAGAGAGTATCTGCGTTACGAAGGCGTGGAAGGGATTGAAATGATGGGTGAAAAATGATTATAAGTCCGGTTGAGGCAGAAGGATGGACCCCCGGGAAGGGGGGATGTTTTCAAGTTTCTTGAAAAGATCATAAGAGAAGCCACGGATTTGCCCGCAAGTGTTTGAATTTCTTTGAGAATGTTTTATTGTCATAACGACACCGTGCGGCATAAGGAGATAAGGTACGTGCCTCTCTTGGGACGGCACCTCTTTGATCTATGTGAAGTTATTGATGTTTTCCGGCTATCGCCCGTTTCAGGAAAGTTGAAAAGAATTGTAATTTTTACAACGCGTCGCAGCGGTTGTGTTAGTGATTATTGTGCCCGCGTTGCCCGGTTTGTTTGCCCGTTTTGCCCATCCGTGGGCATGGCGCCTCCCTAAGTGGAAGCAGCGCTTTCGCGCAGCTGCGAAATCAGCTTTGCGATTACGAGTGCCAATGGCAGAAGCCATCGGAGGATTCGGCTAAAGGTGAAGCTATACGCCTTACCCTGGTAATGAATGTTCAAGTCGATTACGAGGCTCGATTCAGGCTTTTTCTTGATCATAGCGAATTGGATCTCCCTTCACAATGACAGGGAGTCCAAGACGCGGAGATCACGAAGAGGCCCATGATCTGCCTTTGCGATCAGGAACTTTCGCCAGGTAATGTAGCTTTACCTCGATACGCTCTTCGGGCCGATCCCATGGCCCAAGAAGCCGCAAAATCATTGTGCACAACGCGATGTACACCGGGGGGCGTCCTGCCTGGAAAGGCCGTAGCGAAACGGATCAAGCTCTTTTCGACATCACGCGAAGCAAGTCTGTGCTTCTTAGCTTTTTCCAACTCGGTCACTTGTTGCAGTTTTACGCTGATGTTTTGGCGCGGCCCCAAAACCCGCTTTGCGGACGGAACTTTTCGCGGTAGCCAGAGGTGACTTCAGCGCAGCTCAATACACCACCGCCCAAATACGCGGCAAACTCCGCCAGCCCACCGTCAATACCTGCGAGGCTCCGCAGACTTTCGCGAGGCCGAGGGCGTGAGGGACACGGTCGTCTTCGTTGGCAAAATGCTCCGGCGTAATTCATCAATCCCAAGGCCCGCGAAGCGAAGAGGCATGGGGGGATCGTGGCTTGGGAGGAGAGAGCAAACGTACACACGAAAATGCAGCACACATGCAACGTCACGATGTAATTCGTAAGCGCGCGCAAATCCTGTTCACGCCATAATCCTATTTCGAGTTCATTCGTTTTCGGGCTCCAATTGGCATTGTTTATGTTTTGTTAGCTCGCGATTTCCCCGAATCAGTCCTGATCCGTCGTCGCGCAAAGACTCGCGCCCTCGCTTCGCTCCGTCACTCCCTTTGCCCTGAAGGCCGACGCCGGGGACTGATTCCTCCAATCGCTTTTTTTTCATCTGCATCCCTTCACTGGGGGCGAAAGGGATGCAGCGAAAAAACATCCCAAAACAAACAAACCAAATTGGAGAAGACAATGAAAACGAATCAGAACGAAACTAAGAATCAGGCGATCGAACAGAACAAAGAGCGCGCGGGCTTCATCACAAACGTGATGCCAGTGCTGGGCAAAACCGGTGAGTACGTGTACATCTTCCTTCCCGGCGAAATCACGATCACCGAGCACGTCAATCGCTTCAAGGGGCTACTTGGGATCGAGTACACGCCCAAAGCACCTGCAACCGAAAAGCGGGAGTTCGTTCCGCGCCTGGGCCTTCAAGCGAAAGTCAGCATGGCGCTCAGCCAAGATGGTCAGTGGGTGACGATCTATCTGCCCGGAAACATGGGCCGGATTGTGAATCATCGCCACGCCTACATGCACATTTTTGGTCTCCCTTACGAGAAGAAGTCCCGGGCCGCGTAAGCGGCTCGGGCTTCGGCCTCAAACCAAAACATCAAACTTAAAGTGTAAAGGAGAACTCATATGGAAGAGCTAATGAAGAGACTTGAAGCTATCGCGTGGAAGAAGAGCAAACCGTTTTGTTACGGCTGTTACAAGACAGCGCCCTCGGGAGTCTGCCGCTCCTGCGGGTCGGATGATTTGATGCGAATCGTCGATGGGGTCGGCGTCGACTGGAATATCGAGTGGGTACGCAACCACCTGGTCGAAATGAACGTCAAAGCGGCCGACATTGATGCAGCCTTCGAGGACTCCGTGAGCCAGTGTTACCCTGAAGAAGTGAAGATCGGCTGGATCACCTACGATACAGTCAGCGCCCTCAAAGAACTCGATCCGATATCGTGGGATCTCGCAAAATCAGAGTACATTGACCAGGAGGTGAGCGAGGAAAATCTCATCACCTTCGATGGCGGATCGACACACTACTGGCCCCACGACATTGAGAACTATCTCGATGAAGCCGAAGGCGAACTCGAAGCGGCGGGGTAGCACCCGCCGCTTCGGCGGCTTGCCCTTTTAAGGGAAGCCCTTTTTGACCATGATTGCTAGCGTAGCGTTGCTTCTTGGCGGGGGGCCAAGTCGCTTCTCCTGGTGTTTTTGGGCATGAAGTTCACAAGTACCGCGTGCACAGCCTGAAGCTTCGCTTCGTCCAACCGTTTAACGATCCCCAAACACTCATCGCGGAGGTTGATTGGCAGGGAATCGTTGTCAAAAAACTCCAAATACTCGTCCCGCGTGTAGCGGAACGCTTCTAGGAATGTCTCAATCCGAGCCCGCGAAAGTGTCGTTCTGCCTTGCTCGAAGTGTGCAACGGCGGAACCCGTAATGCCTATTAGCCGCCCGGCCTGGTTCAACGAAAGCTGTCGCGTGTGTCGCATATGGCGAAGAATGATTGCCTCTTGCGTAATCTTTTTTTGATGAATTGTTTTCATAATGGCTCCACCTTTTTCGATTCTACCTACTGAGTTACGGACCAAAAATTGGTTCGTCTACCCGGTATCAATGTGCGAAAAGGGAGAAGTTCAAAGCCACTCAGTACTTAGACAATGTGTCTCGGGATTTCTCAAAAGGGCTGCAATTTCATGCAGCTCAGTTGGTACAAATCCGAGACCACGGAGCGAACATCGAAAATTTTGGCTGCCACCAAGATTTCCACCTAACATCGGTGAGAAGCAGTGAGTTAGAGCTAGTCTCTGTGAGAACGCCTCACACGCGAACTTGCTAACCTATGTTCTTCCTTATGTTTTTGATTTCGGTGAGATACGAGCCGACAAAGCGTTTTCGCGAGTTTGTCGGCTTAAATTTGGGGTGACCAACGGGGCTTGAACCCGCGACACCCGGAATCACAATCCGGTGCTCTACCAACTGAGCTATGGCCACCACACACAAAAAAATGCAGGTTCTTTTTTTACGCGGGAAAAGCTCATCTGTCAACTTAGGTATTTGCACAATTCAAAAAGGGTAACGAAGGCCGCAAGAAACTTCACTTGCGGCAAGTCTTGCCAAAACTTTTGCCGTGAAGGTGTGCCGGGATCGTAATGTAGTTATAGGTTGAACACTACTTTGCCTGATTTTAATGGTCCGAGTCCCCCGGCCTTAATCTCAGTATGATCTAATTCCGCTTCGGTCGACGAGGTTGTAAGGTTTTCTGATCCATTGTTGCCGGCATCCTTCGGGTGTGATTTGAAAGCATGTTTAAGGTTCTTGTAAATAAAAATACTATTTAATTTCATACGGATGCAAATGACGCGCGCGCTCCTGTAGCGCTACAGGTGTTTTGACTAAAACCATTAGATATTTAAAGAGCTCCATTATTTAGGGCTGTAATCGTGACACCCATGTCGGTCCTCCCGAGCCACCAACCTCGAGAGTCTGATAGGACCTCGGGCGGGAGGAGAATTCTTAAAGATCGCCGATTCGATCAGGTACGGTATTGACTTTTTACCCAGCGTGCGACCTACTGCAGCAATGAGAACATTCATGAATTCCGTTTGCCCTAGTTTGTTACTCGCTCTCTTCGTTTTCCCCATCGCACTCACGCTAGCCTCCCTCTCCGCACGCCCCGCCCACGCCGGCGTTTTCAACACCAGCCGTTTCGTGGAGCCGGATAGTTTCGCGGTGGGGCTGGAGCCCGAAATGGATTTCAGTGATCCGGTCGGCATGTCGGGCAACCTCAAAGTAACTCAAGGCACCTCGGAAATGACCAACGTCTCGATCTTTGGCGGAACGGGCAGCGGTTCCCGGCAGTTTCGCGCAGGACTCGGAATGTCCTTTGATCCCTTCCCGGATTCCGAAAACCAACCGGGCATCGGCATCGCCGCCCAAGCCGTCTATTATCGCACGTACGATCGGCTCGCGGCTGTTGGTGGTTTAGCCGGCCCTATGTCGAGCTCAAGTCGCGGGCAATTCGATCTGATCGCCACACCGTTTCTTCACAAAACGTTCGTCCGAAAAGGCAGCGAGATCTCACCGTTCCTGGCCCTACCGATCGGGCTGACTTTTGATCGTGGTGAATCCAAAAGAGTGACGACGCTGAGTTTTGGTGCCCTTTTTGGCAAGCCATCAAGTAAACTGCGGTTTGTCACTGAATTCGGCATCGCAGTCAGTAATTCGAAGAGTTATTTTGGCGGAGGAATTGCGTATTACCCTTAAAACCAGGCATCGGGCGGCCTCACTCGCCCTCGCAGCAACCATTGGACTCACCCTTTTTAAATTGGCCGCGGGCCTGCTCTCGGGCTCCGTTGGGGTTATTTCAGAAGCGATTCACTCGTTCCTGGATTTGATTTCTGCGGCGTTATCCTTCTTCACCGTGCGTGCTGCGGGCCAACCGGCGGATAAAGATCACCCCTATGGGCATGGGAAAATTGAAACGCTTTCGAGCCTTTTTGAAGCTCTTTTGCTCGTCGTCGCCGCTGCGTGGATTGTCTACGAAGGCATCGATCACCTTCGCCATCCCCGCCCCCTGCAGCATGCGTACCTTGCCATCTCCGTGATTTTTGTCTCAGGCGTTGTGAGCTACGTGATGTATCTTCACAATAAAGCGGCTGCGGTGGAAACCGAAAGCAGCGCCCTACATGTCAATGCTCTACACTTTTTATCAGACGTCGTGGCAAGCGGTGGAATTCTAATCGGCCTCATCCTCCTCAAACTCACCGGCTGGATGGTGCTTGATTCGATCATGGCTTTTGCCGTGGCTGTTTATATCTTCGGGATTTCGGTGGAGCAGGTCAAAAAAGCGCTCTTCGAACTCGCAGATTCGCAATTGCCTGATAATGAGATCGAACTGATTCGCGGCCTCCTGAATCGTTTTAAAGCCCGTACAATTGAAGCTCACGAACTGCGGACTCGCAGAAGTGGTTCCACGCGCCACATTGATTTTCACCTGGTCGTTTGCGGGAGCCTCACGGTCGATGAGTCGCACACGGTTTGCGATGATCTCGAAAAGGCCATTTTAGAAACTTATCCCAAGTCCTCGGTTAATATTCACGTCGAGCCTTGTACAGAAGCGCGCGTGAAGTGCACGACCAGTTGCAGTGTTAAATGGAAAAAGCAGGCGCATTCGGGGCGTGAGGTGTCCAAGCGATGAGTTCTGTCATGAACGCTCCCAGGCCCTGGACTGAAGCCAATCGCGATCGGCTCTCAAAAGTGCGCGGAATTTGTCTCGACATCGACGAAACCCTCTCCACGCGTGGCAAACTCACGAGCGATGCTTTTGCGGCTTTGTGGGCGTTGAAGGAGGCGGGGTTTGAGGTGATTCCGATTACGGGGAGGCCCGCAGGTTGGTGCGATATGATCGCGCGCTTCTGGCCCGTGGACGCCGTGGTGGGGGAGAACGGCGCGTTTTCTTTTTTCATGAAAGACGGTGTGAGGCGCAGGCTCGATACGCTGGATTCAGGACTAAATGCAGAGCTGAAGCAAAAGCTCACCGCACTCTCGCAGCGAATCCTGGAGCGGTTTCCCCATGCGCGCTGGGCTTCGGATCAGGCTTATCGCGAGTATGATCTGGCAATAGATTTCTGTGAAGATGTTCCTGCATGGCCTTCTGAAGACATCAAAGCGCTCGTGGAGCTTTGTCACGGCCAGGGCGCGCACGCAAAAGTCTCAAGCATTCACGTGAACACGTGGTTTGGAAACTACGATAAAAAGACGGGGTTTCAACGTTTCCTGGAGTTTCGCGGGGAGTGGCGCGGCAGTAATATCACAGGCACCCTCACAAACACGGCAGAGTGGTTGTTCATCGGCGATTCGCCGAATGACGAACCGATGTTCGAATTTTTTGAAAACTCCGTGGGCGTCGCAAATCTGAACGTGTTCTTGAAGGATCTGAAGCATCCTCCCGCTTGGGTCACCGCGGGCGAAAGTGGCGCGGGGTTTGTCGAGATGGCGAACCAAATGGTCAAGACGATGAATGCAGCGCGAGCGTGATTGGAGTCCGGGTTTAGGTCACAAGGGCGGAGTTTCGGGCTAGCATTGCCCGGGCCATGGCGCTTTATACTGGAACCCGTTTTGCACAGTGGCCCGCAATGCCTACGCTTAGCGAACACGCCGAAAATGTAAAATACTGCCTGACGAAGAAGATCGCGATTGAGCAGAAAATCAAAGCTCCGACGCTTGAGTTGGGCTTCGAAATCAGGGAACTTCCGGGTAGGGGAGGGGTGACTTCGCTGCACTTGATCGCCGTGGATCAAGGGACGGGTACTTATCTCTATCTTGCGGAGTCGTATGAGCCTGGAAAATGGAAGGCGCGTGGAAGTGAGTTTTATGCTGATATCGGCATTTTTTGCGAGCATGTTGTGCGTTGTCTAAAATGGGAATGCCCGCCGGGATTGGGGAGTGAGAATCAAGGAAAACTTCTAGTCCAAATTGCCGCAAGAGAATATTCGCTTCTCAGCAGGCAGGCTTTAAGTAGTCTTTGATTTTGTGAGCGGCGGCTCTTAGTTGGGATTCGTCGAATTCAACTTCTTCAAAATCGTCATCAAAGGGTCGGTAAGATACGCACTTCGGATCAGTCTTAAAGTCAATGATTGTGGTGCCATAAGTTTTTCCTCGGTATCCGAGGGTCGTATCGGCTGGAGTGACAATGACTAAGACAAACATGACTGTAGTTGGTTGACTCCAAACCCACTGACTCCGCTCTTCGTAGGTTGGTAAAATATGGAGTGGACCAAATACTAATCGCCCTTCCGATATTATGATCTCCTGAGCGAGACAACGAGTTTCGTTTTTGAACCTTCTAAACGCCTCTGCAAGGACTTCATCGTCTGTTGCAAAACTTTGTGCGGCTGTCTGAGACTCGTCACTCATGGTTTCTGATCGTCATTTGGCACATGAATCTTGATTAGTTTTAGGAGCGGTCCTTCGATGTGTCTCGATGTTGAATAGGTTTAAGTCATTGTTATTACGTCTGTTTTTACGCACTAATTCCCATTTGTGTATCCTTCGAAACCCGGCTATAAGACGCGCTATGTTATTTCCAAAAAAACAGTCCGTTTTGGGTGTTACCAGTCTGGGTTTGGTCCTTTTTTCGCTCGCAGGGTTTGCGCCCGCTCCTGAAGCCTCCGACGCGCAAGACCCCCGCGTGATCACGATTCTCGCGACCAACGACATCCACGGCGGTGTGGAACCGGGCTTCACCAAAGATGGCAAAAAACTTGGTGGAATGTCCTTCTGGGCCGGCATCGTGGCTTCGATGCGAAAAGGCATTGAAGCTAAAAGTCCTGGCAAATCCGGCGTACTCGTCGTCGATGCCGGGGATCAGTTTCAAGGAACACTTATCAGTAATTTCAATGAAGGGCAGCTCGTCTTCTCCTCCATGAATGAAGTGGGTTACGACGCTGTGGTGCCCGGCAATCACGACTACGACTTCGGCCCCTTGGGCTGGCTCGAGGATCAAGTCACTCCCACCAGCCAGGATCAAAACCCTCGAGGCGCGCTGCTAAAACTTGCGGCCAGTGCGAAGTTTCCGCTCTTATCTGCAAATACCTTTTACAAAAAATCCCTCACCGGAATCGATGGCCTCCCCATCGAAGTCTCGGGACAGTACTGCAAGCCCGTCGCGGCAGGTTTAACCTCCTCTTCGATTCAATGGAGCGCGGCCGAGCGACCTGAGTTTCTGCAGCCTTATATCATTCGCGAAGTTGCGGGCGTGCGCGTAGCCCTCATCGGCCTGGATCATCCTGAAACACCTTTGACGACTACGGCAGCGAACGTCTCTGATCTTTGTTTTCGTGATCCCATGGAAACCTATTTAGAGATTTACGCTTCCCTTCAAGGCAAAGCCGATCTTTTTGTTATGATCATTCATGATGGTAACGTCATTGGCGAAACGGGAATCTCTAAAACCATCGAAGGATTGCTGAAAAACGGCCCCGTCGTTGATGCCGTGATCGCTGGACACACGCATGCGATTCATAACGTTAAAGTGGGGGGCGTGCCCATCATTCAATCCAGCACGGGCGGATTGTACTTCGGGAGAGTAGACCTCGTCTGGGATGTAAACGCAAAGAAGCTGGATGCAAGCAAACGCAAATCCAATGCAGGTGTCGGAATGTTCTTTGAGAGCTGCGCGCGAGAAGCGGCAAGCTTTTGCACGATTGCGCAAGCCCAACCCTCCTATGAAGGCGAAGCGGTCACACCCAGTGCTGCGGTTGAGAAACTCATTGTGGACGCGCGCGCGCAGGTTGCTCCGGTTGCGGGTCGGGTGCTGGGGACAACGGATGGGGTGTTGAGTGTGGATCGAATTTCTGAGAGCTCACTTGCCAATGCGCTCACCGATACGTTTCGCGAACTCTCAGGTGCCGAGATTGCGTTTATGAATACCGGCGGAATTCGTGCGCCGCTGCCTCAAGGTAACTTCACCTACGAAAACCTTTTTCGGGTCCTGCCTTTTGGTAACCATGGCGTGAACTTAAGCCCCATGAGCTCTGAGCAGATTCTTTCGCTCTTAAATGCCTCGATCCAAACCTGTGGGGCACGGGGCGCGCTCATGCAAAGCGGATTGCGTGTGGAATTTTCGCGCAACTGCAAAGACACGGGCGGGACACTTGATGTCACCGCGCATCTCCTGCGTGTCGAAACGTTGGATGGCGCACTGGTATATGATGAAAAAGCGCCGGCCACGCCAACGCGTGCTTTTGTCGTGGCGACTTTGGATTTTTTAGCCACCGGTGGCGCAGGTTATGAGGGATTCAAAGGCGTGCCTCAGGTTTTGGATATGGGTGTTTTGCGTGAAGCGATGACCGAATTTTATCTGAAAAAACCTGCGCAGTTCAGCTCGAAACTGGATGGCCGATGGCAGGAGAGGACACAAGAAAATTCGCCAGATCCGGCGGCAACGCCGATTCAAAACTGACGTCCAGGCCGGTGATCGGGTGCTCAAAAGTGATTCCGGCGGCGTGCAGGGCATGGCGGGGGATCATCAGACGCGCCAGCGCCTCGGGGCTTAGATGTTTGTGCTCAAAATAATTTAAGGATTCGGCTTCGGGCATTCCGTAGAGTTTATCGCCAACTATAGGATGCCCCGCATGTTCCAAGTGTACGCGGATCTGATGCTGACGCCCCGTCTTGGGGTAGCATTCGACGAGCGAGAACTGTCCATAGACACCGAGTCGTTTAAAGTCGGTGTGGGAGGGGTAGCCGCCTTCTTTTTTTACTTCCATCTTCACCGAAATCGCAGAACTGGTGGAGCGATCCAAGGGCGCATCAACCGTGAAACTCTCTGGTGGCGTGCCGTGAACAATTGCGAGGTATTTTTTCTTCGTCTGGCGCTTGGCGAATTGCCCCACGAGCTTTGAGCAAGAGACGCTATCTTTGGTGAGAACTAAAATCCCACTCGTCTCCTTGTCGATCCGATGGGGGAGATAATAGTCGCGATCCCCTGAGGCGTCGGGTGCGGCGTCGGGCCTGTGCCCGTAAGTGCGCAAGTGAACGAGCAGGGTATTAAAGAAGTAACGCCCCGCCGGGTGAACGGGCAGGTTTCCGGGCTTATTAATGACGAGCAGGTGATCATCTTCAAAAATGATTTTAAAATCAAAGCTCACTTCGGGCTCTGGTCTTTTTTCGGACACAACCAGAACCTGATCGCCTGCTAAGAGTTGCAGGCTTGACTTGAGTTTTCCAATCGCAAAGGGACTCAGTTCATCGCGTTCAATGGAGATGCTGCCTTCAAGGATGGCTTTTTTTATTTTTTCGCGCGAGCGTTTGCGATAATTTAATTTAAGAAAATGATCTAAGCGAATGCCGGATTGTTTCTCCGCCACCACATAAGTGGCAACGTAGGAGTTGTCGAGATACTCGTCAGAGTCTTTCATGAACTACCTTTGGCACCTAATACCTTTGGCGCATGAGGAAAATAATGACTTCTTTGGCGCACTTCTCGCAGTAACCCAGGCGGGCCTTCATGTTGCTGATCGTCTGCTGAGCGAGCTTGGCGCCCTCAGAGCTGCGATCACCGGTCTCGTTGTCATAGACCAGTAGCGCATCGTGCATCTTGGTGAGCACGGCCTTTTGGGATTCAAAATAGTGCTTCTCAAGCTTTTGCCAGTATTCGGGGAAAACTTTGGAATAAATGACAGGCTCCTTCGGATGATCCAAGGACCAGACGCCAACCTGGGAGATGATGTTCTGCCGAAAAGTTTCTTTTTCAGCTTCGTCGGTCGGCGCGCCGACAATGTTCTCGAGTTCCTCGATCAGGGCAAGTTCGACATCTTCGGTTTTGCCCGTGAGTGGATTCTTGACCTTCTCTTTTTTAAGCAGCATCGAAATCTGCTGCACGTATTTTTTCAGAAACTCTTCCCATTGGGTGAAGTTGTAGAGTCCCATGGCGTCCCGCACTTCTTTATCCACGCGGTTGAGGTATTCGTTGCGAACGGTGTTAATGAATTCCTGCGCGTCGTGGTAGCCGTCTTTGACGTCTTGTTTTAAGAAGTCATATTCGGAGACCCGTTTGACAAACGCCTCAAGTTCTTTCAGAAACGCAAGGGGCGTGAGGCAAGGAAAATCCGGGTTCTGGGCGGCACTATGAAGGATGCTGCGAATCTCACGCGCTGAAGAACCCAGGCGGCCCTCATAATAGGGCACGTTATTGTATTCGTCTTTTATTTTCGAGAGCGAAACGCGTAGCAGTTTGCGATCCTCGGGCGAAAGAGTTGCGGGCATCTCTCCCGTGTCATAAAGCCTGAGTTTCTCAATGGGCGTGATATTGGAGACAATCGTGTTCAGATTCGGCGGATAGTTAATGCTGTTGGGCTTTTTAAGCCGCGTGAGCACGGACCAGTGCGCAGCCGTGAGTGCGACATAAGGCGCAACATGCTTATCGAGTCCCATGTGTTCAAGCTGGGGCGCATAGATCTGCTCTTCTTCGACCGCGCGAAGAAGGTAGGGCACGCGAATGAGTTCGATACGAGCCTTGAAGCTTGGAAAATCCGCAAACTCCTTAAACGCGTCCAACTGCAATTCGTTGGTTGAACCCAACATGATCGTGTCCAGATAAGCGATTGCGGTGCCGACCCCTACCGATCCGGTTTCACAAACTCCCAGCAGATATTTGAAGGTATCAATCGGGCGCTTCAAAAGATCGCAGTATTCAATGAGCCCGCGGTTGCCATCGATGAGATCACCGGAGAGGCTAAAGAGATTAATGTTTTGCAGCGCCGTGGGCAGCGCACTCACGCTGCGGTTGTAGGTGAGTTGATGAAACTGGGCATCGACATGCATTTGCGGTTCAATGGTGACCAGGCCTCTGCGATAGCGGCGTGAAAAATAAGTCCGCTCCACACGGATGTGGCGCAGGACCCGTCGCATATCCCCAAAGCTCGTATTTAAGAGGGCATCGTAGATCTGCCGACAACGATGGCATAGATCGCCTTCTTTGAGGTAGACGTTCATGGATTCCCAAAGTTTTTTAGCCTGCGTTTCGCCGATGAGTTTGGACAGAAAATCAAAGCGGTGTTCTTGGGGGATCAAAAGCAGGGGGTGATCCTGAAGTTCGCAAGGGACAAGGGCTGCGAGCTCCTCATCCGCCAACTTGGCATAGGACTCGACTTGAACTTCTTCGTTGGGGTTGCGGCCAATGCCGATTCCGCCTTTGGTGTAGCGCTCAAGCGGGAAAACCCAATGAAACGAATAGACGGCGCCTTCAGGCTCGCGGCAATAGCGTTCAATGGCCCCCATGAGCGCATGCGAAATCGAACTCTTCGCACTCCCATTGGGTCCGTGCAGCAGTAAAAGTTTGTTGTTAAAACCCTGGCGCGCAAACGTCTGTAAACAGCGATACAGCTGGTTTTGCACCGCCTCTTGGCCGACAACCTTAGGCGTGTGACCATCAATGGGTAAATCGAATAATTTAAATCGTGGCAGCAGCCCTTCGTGAATCTCTCGGCCGGGCTTGGGCGTTTCGCGCCCAAAGTGGTCCATCATGTCGACCATGTAACGGGCGGAGCCGCGGGTGTGGCGCTCTGGGTTTTCGGTGACGATGTCTAGGTATTCGTCAAAGGAGAGGATGCGGCGGTTGGCATCAAATTCTTTTTTGATCGCGCGATCCAGGGTTCCGATGATTTCGTGGGAATTTACCTTAGAGTTGGTCATGGACCTAGTCTAGCCTAATGCCGCCTCTTTTTGCGGCTTTTTCTTGAGCGCTTTTTCTCTTTTTTCTCGGCGATCTTTTCAAAGCGAAGGCGGGGGTGATCCCGATCGACCAATGGATGCTCTGCGGCGTTTAGGGGGCCGGCCTTGGCAAGCTCCCTCGTGTGATCAACGACCGCGTCTCGTACAACGACGCCTGAATTGAGTTCAATCCGGGAAGCCGGAATAGTTGAGAAGAACCAGCCCAAGTCGTCGCCACCGGTGACCAAAAAGTCCAAGGTCGCAAGCGTATAAGTCTTTGAGTCAACAATCGGTGAGCCATCGGAGAATTTAGCTTCAAGCAGGCGATTGATTTCCCAGGAATCTATTTTGCCATTTTGATTTAAATCCGTAGCCGGAGCGTCACTCTCCAGGCCAATTAAACGTAGCTCAACGCCCGAGACCGAGAAGAATCCCCGCGAGCCACTCTCCACGATGCGAAGAAGGGTTTTGATTTCAGCACCGGTGAGTTTCACGAGGGCAATTGAATTATCAAAAGGCAGCGCCCGGAAAACGGAGTCAAATTTGATGGTGCCGCTTTCGATGTTGGCGCGAATTCCGCCGGGGTTCATGATGGCGAGATCCGCTTTGGCTTGAAGCCGGATTGAATCGGAAACGAGATTGCCCAGTTCTGATTCTTTGAAGCGCTGATGCTCAATGGGGCGCGCGGCCTGGCCTAAGACCTGGTTTTTGATCTCGGCGGACTTTTTGAAAACGGCTTCTAAGCTTCGACTGACCTGAGAGTCAGCGCTGATGGGGCGGCCGTGAAAACTGGGGGTGACCAAGGGCCCTCGGCCTCCGTTGGGAGCGGGGCGATCTCCATTGCAATCCCCTTGATTTTGAAACACGGCAGGACATACCGGAACTGGGCCTTCGATGCGCGTACGGTTGGGAACGAGTTTTCCCTGGTTCCAGTCATAGGTGAGATACAAAACATTGAGGTAGCGGCCCGAGGCGCCGCCTTGAATCGTGGGGACTTTGTTGATCCAATGATGGATGAGTTGATGGGAGTGGCCCGAGACGGCCGCATCAATGGTGCCTTCGGGTAGCGAATTGAGAAGTTGGACGAGCTCGCCATTTTCGGCGCATTTTCCCTGGATATCGGCCTCTTTTCGAATGGCGCTGCCCGCAGGACCGGGGGCGGATTGGCAGGCGATCCCAACATGGGCGGTGACGACGATGATTTGGGCGCCTTGGGTTCGAAGTTTCGCCGCCTCACTCACCGTGGCGTCTTTGAGGCTTCTGAACTGCAGTCCTTTGACGAAAATCGATCGAGTGGTTGTGGGCGTGTCCAAAGTGGTGAGTCCGATGACGCCCACTTTGAGGCGGCCCACGGAGTAGATCTTGCTCGGCAGCGTGTTTGGAAATTCCGCGAGCTTGTCTGTTTTTCGGTCAAAGATATTGGCGGTCAAATACGGATATTTGGCTTCACTCATGCGAGCTTTGAGGGCGCTCAAGAGGTCAGCGGCATGAGCGGCATCTTCAGCACCGAAATCAAATTCGTGATTGCCCACGGCGGCTCCGTGAAGTCCGCCGACGTTAAAAGCGCGAACCATCGGCGCGCCTTTTTCGGAGTTGCTTTCGATAGAGCCTTGAAACTCATCGCCGCCATCGAGCCAAAGAAGGTTGGCTCCGAACTGGGATTCCAAGATTCGAATGTGGCTTACGAGATAGGCCATCCCACCGGCTTGATATTCCTGTGAGGCAACTCCTTCGTTTTCCCTGGTTTTCAGCGGCAGCGGTGCCAGGGCACCGTGAATATCGTTGGAACCTACA
>CAIRTR010000243.1 GCA_903881565.1 Oligoflexia bacterium
AGCGGAAACAAATAGTGTTGATAAGCTCGTCCAGCAAGAAGGTTTACACCCTCACGCTTCAGCTTCCTTGCACTTGAGCCTGTGAGAACAAACTTGATCGTCGCGCTGGCTTTTTCCAATTCAAAATGAACGCGATCAAGAAGCTTGGGGAGTTTTTGAATCTCATCAATGATGACCCACTCGTACTTCTTACTTGCGATCCGCGCTGACAGCTCCTCCGGATGTTTCCTAAAAGCTTCAAATTCTTCTTCTTTCAGAAGATCAATCCAAAGGCAGGTTTTTCCAGCAAACAGCTCCCTAAGTAGGGTCGTTTTGCCCGTTCCACGCGACCCAAATAAGAATAAGCTATTGGATTGATTAATTTTTACAAGTCTTCGGAACATACTCCGAAAGTGTACGCCATATTCGGAACATAGTCAACCTGGTGCAAATTCGTTACCTTTATGTCAAACTCAGCGAAACAGGAGCCCCCACATGACTCACAAAGTTTTCGTCGTCGGCGTCGGCATGACCAAATTCGAAAAGCCCGGTAGCAGCACGAACGACTACCCCGATCTCGCCCGCGAAGCTGGAACCCGGGCCCTTGAAGACGCTGGACTCACCTTCGACTCCATCGAGCAAGCGTGCGTGGGCTACGTCTACGGTGAATCCACCTCAGGACAAGCCGCTATCTACGAATTAGGACTCAAAGGAATCCCCATCTACAACGTCAACAATAATTGCTCCACCGGCTCCACCGCACTTTTCATGGCCAAGCAACTGGTCGAAGGCGGAAGCGCCGAATGTGTACTGGCTCTGGGCTTTGAAAAAATGGCAAAGGGCTCACTTAACCTAGGCGGAAGCGATCGCCGAAACCCCCTCGATCGTCACATCAAAACCATGACCGACGCTCGCGGTCTCACTGAATCCCCCGTCGCCGCCCAAATGTTTGGCAACGCCGCCCGCGAACACATGGAGCGTTTCGGAAGCACGCGCGAGCAATACGCACGAGTCGCCGAAAAAAATCATCGCCACTCGGCCAACAATCCCTATGCGCAGTTTCAAACCGTTTACACGCTCGCAGAGATTTTAGCCTCGCCCATGATTTTTGATCCCCTCACCAAACTCCAATGCTGCCCGACTTCTAACGGATCGGGTGCCGCCATTCTTTGTAGCGAAGCCTTCGTGCGAAAACATAAACTCGAAAAAAAGGCGGTCGAAATCGCTGGAATGGCCATGGCCACCGACCTACCCTCCTCCTTTGAAAAAAGCTGCATCAAGATGATCGGAAGCGACATGACTCGCGCGGCAGCGCAAAAAGCCTACGCGCAATCCGGCATAGGACCGGAGAACATTCAAGTCATTGAGCTTCACGATTGCTTCTCAAGCAACGAACTCCTCACCTACGAAGCCTTGGGCCTGTGTCCTGAAGGCAGGGGCGGAGAGCTCATTGATTCCGGTGCCGTCACCTACGGTGGAAAATGGGTTGTCAATCCCTCAGGCGGCCTGATCTCCAAAGGCCACCCCCTGGGAGCAACCGGACTTGCACAATGTGCGGAGCTCTGCTGGCAAATCCGGGGCGAAGCAGGCAAGCGCCAAGCGGGCGAAGTACGAGCAGCGCTTCAGCATAACTTGGGCCTCGGTGGAGCAGCTGTCGTGACGATTTACCGCCAGTTCGCGTAGGCGTGCCGAAGGCACGCCCACGGCACGCGTCGTGCACCTCCGTATAATATGGAGGTCGTATGACACAACAGTTTTATAAATACATCGTTGTAGGTGCCGGCTTGGCGGGAGCCTCTGCGATCGAAGGAATTCGTGAACGCGACCCGGAAGGCTCCATCCTCCTGCTCGGCGCCGAGAAGCATCCGCCCTATCATCGCCCGCCCCTCTCCAAAGGATTGTGGCCAAAAAAAGGAGAGGATAGGTCGAAGCTTTCCGACCTGTTTATTCTTAACAAAGACTATTTTTTGACGAATAAAATACACTGGAAATTCGCAACCCACGCCATCAGCCTGGATCGAGAGAAAAAGACGCTCACCGATAATTTTTCAAACACCTACCACTATCACAAACTTCTACTCACCACCGGAGGGACGCCCCGAATGCTGGACATTCCTGGTGGCAACATCCCCGCCCTCTCCTATTTCAGAACCCTTGATGACTTCACCAAATTATTTAAAGAAGCCCAACACGGCAAGAATGCTGTCGTCGTCGGCGGTGGCCTCCTCGGATGCGAACTTGCCGAAGCGCTCACAGCCAAAGGCTTAGAGGTCACGATGCTTTTCCCAGAAGCCACGCTTTGCGCGAAAATATTTCCCGACGAGGTGGGGCGATCGTTGCTTCAAAGGTTTCGGAGTCGAGGCATCCACATTTGCTCCGAGGACCGGCCGGTTTCCTTCGAACAAAAGGACGATCACATTTTGACTCGCACATTTTCAGATCGCGAACTTCTCGCAGATATAGCTGTGGTCGCGGCAGGAATATCCCCCGAAGACAGCTTGGGAAAATCCGCGGGCCTTCAGGCTAGCCACGGCTATGATGTAAACGAATTTGGACAAACCTCCGACCCCGACATTTACGCGGCGGGAGACTGCTGCAACTTTCCAAGCGCCACGCTCAGTAAACGCCTTCGCGTTGAGCACTGGGAGTCCGCCAAAGAGCAAGGTAAGCAGATTGGCAGAAACATTGCGATGCCAAGCTCCGAAGCCCTAGCGCAACCCCTGGAAAAAGAGCCGTACACTCACCTCTCCGCTTTTTCCACAAACCTCGGCGGAATCAGTTTCGAAGGCGTCGGCGATCTCGATATTCACCTAGAAACGATTGCAGAGTGGGATATCGAATACGAAAAGGGAATTCTGTATTTCCTCAGTGAAGGTAAAATCCGGGGCGTGATCTCCTGCAACCTGCCCCACAAAATGGCATGGGCACGTGAACTGATCAAAACTCAGACACCACTCCGCTATCTCGGCGTCTCGAGCAGCTTAGAATCGGCTTAGTCCTCGGCGCCCTCGTAGAGCCTGAGATGCTTTTCCAATCTTTCGCCATCGACAAGCGCCCCATAAGCGGTACCACTCCAATGAGTTCGTTGGTAACCGGCATTATCGCGAACTTTTGTATAAACAATATCGCCGTCAAAAACGGCATTATAGCCCTGCTCGGCGGCCAAGAACCCCAGCCGCAGAATTGTTTCGTCGCGATCAACACACTTCTCGACCCGATACTTCTCTTTTGCACGCTTTAACATATGAATTGATGCCTTCTGGGTCGAAAAAAAGAAGAAGACTTTTTTCGCGCGCACCATCACCTCTTGATACGCCTCCAAAGCAGGCCCGACATGGGTATCAAAACAGCCCCCACAATATCGGGACTTCGTCAAAATCTCAGGTACTTCTTTTCTAAATGAAAAGCTCCCCGGCTCCAGGAACTGAACGCAGTCTTTACAGAAGATACCCTCGCAGACGTCACATTTCGCTAGGTTCTTTGATTTCCGACAGGACGTGCAGGTTTCGCCACTCATAACGGAGCTAATACCTCATTTAGGAGCGACTCTGCAAGGCCAAGCATTCCTCCTGATATTCATGCCGAGCGGCCTCGAGCTCAATCGTGGCCTCAAACGGCGTTTCAGAGGTCATTTCAATGGCGTTTTTCTGTAAAAGTTGCTTCAGAACCTCGCAACCCACAATAGGTTTAACGAATCTAAGACTATCTTTTTCAACCAAAATCATCCCGTAAGAATACCAGTTTCCGGCATGATTACGGTCCAGTTCGAAGCCCTTTTTTGCCAGCTCAACTGCTTTCGGAAGGGTCGAGGTCATTGAGATATAAGAATTCAGCGTAAACTGAAGCATCGCCTTGATTCTCGAGGCCCCAAATCCGTCTAACGAGTCTCCCGGCCTATTATCTTTTGTGTTGCGATCTGAAGCATCGCTCAAAAGTTCCTCTGTTCTTTTGATATTTCCAGTGAGCTGGGCATTAGGGTTCAACCGGACTGCAATTTGAGCAGTGGCCAAAGCCTCATAATAGAACCCTTCTGCGGTCTCAGGACTCACCGCTTGGGCCTTCTGAGCGACCTGTTGCCCTAACCAATAGAATTTCATCTGCAACTTGCCTTCTGAATATGCAAGAGAACGACCCCTTGCGACCAGAGTCCTGGCTAATTCATAAAGGGCTTCATATTGAACGCCACTGGCATCATCATATTGTCCTTCGGCCAACGTCACCGCGAGACTTAAGTTCTTAAGCGCGTCTGCAAGTTTGTCTGCAGTTCGTTCACCCGAAAATGACGAGGCGAGCACCGACTTCGCGTTGTTGAGATATCGCTGAGCACGCTCTAACCCTTTCCAGTTCATATCTGGAAGGACATCGCTCACTCCCTCTGGCGTAAAGAGTACGCTCTCAGCCATCGGAAAGAGTAGCGCTGAGGAAGGTTCGGCCAAATTCAGCTTTAAAGTAACCGGACCCGCCTCCATGACACTTTTGATCTTTTTTGTTTTAAAGTTCCAAAGTGGAAAGGTGGATTGATCAGCGGCAGCACATGATTCGATTACCTCAATCGGCTGCTCATATCTCGCTTGCAACGTATCCTCCAAAAACGAGGCAACAAAATCTTCTTCGTCATACAGCCCAAAGCGGCGAGATTCTCCCGGTTGAAGTGCTTCAAGTCGCTCGCCCGCTTGATAGGGCCCCCCTTGATTTTTGAGTGGAATCAACGTGAAAATGCGCTCGCGCCTTTCAACCCAACTTTCGCGCTCGAGTGTGTTCGTGCAAAGAATATAATCACTCCACGGTACGGTCGATGAAAAAGGACGCTCAATTATCCCCGAAATCCGGGCAGGAACGTCGAGCTCCACGGGTGCTTCAGAATGATTTGTGAAATCAATCACCCTCATAAGCTTCAAAGACTTCGAACCTGCCTTTATCGTTTCGTTTCCATCCAAAATCGAGCGCGGCACCCCCTGCTTCAACGCGAAATACTCCTTAATCTCAGTCCTAAAAGGCGTGGTTTCAAAATCAAGATGAAGAATTAGAATCGCCGAGCCGTCCGTGTGATCCCGAAAAATCAGATTGAAACGGATTCTTTGCGAATCTTCGTTTCTCACAAACCGATCTAAGCCGGATAAGCTCAAGTTAATCCGAGTGACTTTATTGGCGAATTGTAGCTTAACGGGGACTCTTTCAAACCCGAATAGCCTAGAATCCAGGGGGATGTTATCCACCCATCCCTTTGCGTCCAGATCCAGATCTTCCGAAACCCTTAGCTTTCCAGGAATATCGAACACCATCCCGACCGCGTTGGGTGGACGCAGCGGCAATTTTGCCGGTGTCGGGAAAGTAAACTCTCTTGCTGAATCCCCCAGTGCATTCACAGAGCCTACCGGCACCAACGGACGCTCAATGGTCTTGAACTTTGCCCGATCGGCCCACGCGACCCACGCTTTTCCATCACGAATTTCTTGGGTGGGAGCATCCGGAGTGGGGGACGCCGCCACTTGAGCTTGCGATGAAGGCTGAGGCGGGATCGAATCAACAACGTCCTGTATGGAAACGGGAGACGCAGCAGATTCCAAAGGTAAGGGCACCGTTTGCGCACTTAGAACTTCCGGATCTTCGCTCCCCGCGGGGGCTGGAGTTTCATTTTTTTCGACAACTTCTGGCTGAACTAAAGGCTCTCCCGATGGCGCCGGCATTGGGACAACGGAGCTCTCCCTCCTTGCCCGAGATTGCGGAGAACACCCAATAATACCGAGACAAACTACCAACAAAACCAAAGTACGAAGCATATTCAAATCCCCTTTCAATGTGTATTGTGCCGCAGTTGTGCAAAAAGGGTTCCGACCTCTTTCGTTTCCACACTGAACTGAAAAGCCGTATTATTTCAGCCAAAAACTGTTTTCTGCTCTTTTTGAAAAGAACAATGGCGACAAACCCTGTCGGCCCCCCCCTACAAAACTGGAGGATAACCCTACAAAAAACGTCACGACCTATGTTAGCGTTTGAAAAAGAGACCCATCCAAACATGACTCGCCAAAATAAAATTTCGTTCCTCTGCAGTCTTTTGCTTCTGGGATTCATCCTGACGGGAGTCGTTGACTACGCGAGGAGCGTTGGCAATAACAATCTCGTTTTTAATGTGAGTTACCTATTTTTACCTAGCGATCGCTTCAGGGATTACCTTAACCTTCTTAAGGCGACCCAGGCCTGGGATCCTTATTCCAATTACCTCTGCGTTTACTTTCCCTTCACTTACGTCCTGCTATACCCATTTACCCTCTTTGAACCTTGGGTCGGTCTAGGTCTGTTTGTCGGAAGTTTCCTTACGTTTCTTGGGATTTGGATTTGGCGAATTATCCCCTCATATTCAATATTTTCTCGAATCACGAACACGCTAACTCTCCTCATGCTCTGTTATCCCGTGTTGTTTGCAATTGATCGTGGCAACCTGGAGCTGGGGGTATTCATACTCCTGGGCACTTTTCTTTTCGCTTACCAGAAGCGGTGGATTGGATTGGCCCTCACCGCACTTTCTGCAGCGATCGCAGTAAAGCTCTATCCCCTTGTGTTTCTAATACTTTTCGCGATCGATCGTCGTCCAAAACTCATCGCTGGGGCGCTTGCACTGAGCGGACTTATGATGATCGTTCCGCTATGGACTTTTGAAGGCTCTTTCCTAACCAATTGGGAAGCGATCCTTACGAATCTAAAATTATTGCACCAGCACTATGTCTTCGAAGATGGGGGCCTCAGCTTTGCCACAAGTCTTTACAATATTTTGAAACTCATTTTGTTTTCGCCCTACTACTTTCATGCGCCTCGCACGCACGAAAATCTGGCACTTTTTCTACAGCTTTATGTCACTTTTGGCGGAATTTTGTTCTTGGCCGCAAGTTACTTCTTGGTCCAAAAGAAACCCCCACTCTGGATGAGTGTGACGTTTCTTACGCTCGCCATGATCCTGCTCCCCGAGCAGTCTCATGATTACAAGCTGATTCACTTGTTCCTGCCGCTCTCGGTTTTTGTGGCAACAAATACGGGAACCCGAACCCAAGACCTGCGCTACCTTTTACTATTTGGACTCATGTGGATCCCAAAACACTACTTCTTTATCCCGGCGTTTGCGGGCCGAGGAGGCGCTTCAGTCTCGACACTCATCAATCCCATAGTAGGATTGATCTTTGCGGGATGGATTTTTACTCGCGTCCTAAAGAAGGATCATCCTTGCGATTTAGCCTAGGGATTTACCGGGGTAGCGACAATCAAAGGCTCCGGTGCACCCCAACGTTTTTCACGTGAAGCATTTGGGTCGCTTGAAGCCGTACTGTTGAGCAATCTGAGACGAAACTCCTGAAGGGTCAGTTTTTCATTTTCTGAAGTTCCAAAACGAATTTCACAGCTTTGAAGCTCCTGCTCGAGCAAAGCCAAGTTTACAAGATTGCGATACTTCTTGCGAAAAGCATCATACCGAATGGCAAACTGCTTATCGCGAGAAGGCGTTGAATATTTATTATAGATGCTCGACCCACTCTTCATTGAAAAGGTCGGATCTTTTTGGCGCTGCGCTTCGAGGAACTCTAAGGATTCATCAACCCAGTCCAAACGCTCACGAGCGCCCAGACAAAGGTCCAAGCCCTCCTGCTTCAACTCAACTGTTGCATCCACTTTATTGCCGGAGACCGACTCCATGATTCGATACAAGAAGGAGTCGCGAAGAATTGCGGGATTCGGCGTAAAATTCTTTTGATACTGGCCCAAAGCACTGAAACGAGGGTCTTCAATTTGAAAATGATTCTCCAACCCACTCTGGTCCGCCTTCGCCCAACGCAAAGCCATAAAGCCGCTGGAGCCTGAGGG
>CAIRTR010000244.1 GCA_903881565.1 Oligoflexia bacterium
AGCAGCTAAAAAGAAGTAATCTCGTTCCCACACTATGTGGGTTATTAACAAGTGTGGGAGGGGGCACCTGTGTCCTCTCCCGACAACTTTCCAAATTCTAGTCTCTTTCGTTCCAGTTTTGTCCCGATTTACTCCCCGATCATACCCACCCAACGCCAGAGATGCTGATAAGTGTAGCGTCCTCCCATCACGGGCCTGTTGGGACTTACCTACAGCAAACGATTGCTCCAGCCTCTAGCCCCCCCTGCAACCGCACTAAGCCTTATTATAATGGATGGCACTTTCCTTGCTTTGGACTCTCGCCAAAGACAAAAAAGGAGAGAACATGAGAACCAAAAGAAATCTACATCCCGCCTTCCTAACAGGAATAATTGTCGTCGCCATTTCGGCATGTGGGGGTCCCAAAGATTCGGCAAAAGCACAGCCCGCCCCAAAACCAACGGCCACGCCAACAAATCCACCTCAGCCCCCCTCAAACAATGCCGAGGAAAGCGTTTTTGATGTGGCCCCATGGACACGCTACATCAATATTCACGACGTCAATCTTAATGGATTTTCATTCGTTGTTTCGCTCGATAGGAATGAAGTTGGGCAAACTAGCCCAGATTCCGACGGAAAATGGGCAAAGAAACTAACCCCGGGGATTCATACGGTCAGTATTCACGCGGCAGCAGGACTCTCAAAGCATACAGAGTTCATCATGAGACTCTACTCTGGTACCTACGCCCCTATTTACTTCCATGAGAGCCTTGGCAAGGGCATCTGTGATTTTTCTTACTCAATTAATGACATCGATTGGCTATACCTGATCAATATGGGGAAGCAGGAAGCCACGTGTCCGATAAAAATCGGCGAGAGCATTGACCTTGAATTTGAAGTCTCGGATAAGCACCCTGGAGTAAAATAATCAGGGGGACATGGCTACCACCTCGACACTGACCTCTGCTGTCACAGCACCGATCTATAGTCCTAAATGTGCTCAGCTCCCCGCGAAGCTACATTACAGAATGAGGTCGCATGCAGAAACTAATCCGATTCACATTGCTCATACTTGTGCTAACTGGCTGCGCCACCACGCAAGACAGGTGCGTGCCTTTGTGCGACTATTACCTACCTTCAACAGGTTATGTCCGATGTTGCGAGTGCTGTCATAAATGAAGTACCGCCGACCAAAGCCCAAGACTATTCTAGGCGCGCAGCAATGCCCTCACTCCAAATTTTCTCAAACTGGGCCTTGTACCTCGCCACTATCGTAGGAGTGCTTAAGTAAACCTGATTCTCGTTATTCTTGAAGGCCGCCCCATTGGTGAAATTAAAAGAACCGGTTTCAAGCATCTTCCCGTCTACAATCACAAATTTGTTGTGCATGATTCCGCGTTGATGCCCGATCTTGACCTTGGCCCCCGCTTTCAGAAGAAGTGAAACCAACGAATGATCAGACTTGGCTTGCCTGCGATCCACAAGGATTCGCACCTGGATTTTTTTGGTCTGCACCAGAATCTCGTGGACCAGTTTGTCGAGATTGAGGTCAAAAATAGCAATATCTAGGGAGCTTTTCGCCGATTGCACGAATTTCGTGAGCTTAATATCGCAGGGATCGTCAGGCGCAAAACAAACCTCATTCGCAACGGGAGGCACCACTAACGCTTCGTTGATGACTGACTTAGCAGTTTCGACGATGCCGTGTTTCTTGGAACGTGCGTAAGCGCTTGGAACTAAAGCCACAAAGGAAAAAACAGTTACAAACCAAACGAAATGCCTCATCATTCCTTGCTTCCTTTTCATGTTTCCACCCAGTGTACAAAAAATAGATAATTCATGAGCCACTCGCAATTAGTCGCACTGAACATGAGCGCCCTCAGGATGAGGAATTCAGTAAACGATTCACTTCGGAAACATACTCGTAAAATTCACCGCTGCAAATGATATCAGGACCACGCCCCTCCTTTTCAGAGCTAAACAGGGTTTCTATTGTGTCGTTGAATCCAATTACCACCCACCACTTTTCACTTTGAATCACTCGCGTCCATGTCGAATTAACAAACTTCCCGCTATCGGTGCGGACCTCTGCTGTTACTAATTCCCACTCCACCGGGTCAAAAAGCTCGAGCTCACTCAAAGGCGCACCGCGCTCTG
>CAIRTR010000245.1 GCA_903881565.1 Oligoflexia bacterium
AAAGCGTGGCCCACGGGATCAGAAAAACCCAGACACGCAATCGTAAGCACGAGTGCAAATTGCGTGAGCAAAACCCAGCTGCGACGTCTGCCCCAAAAAGGAGGAACAAAGCGGTCCATCAAAGGCGCCCACGCGAATTTGAAGGCGTAAGGCAATCCCACGAGCGAGAACATCCCTATTGTGGTGAGATCGACATTCTCTGTTTTCATCCACGCTTGAAGCGTCGCACCCGTAAGTGCGAGAGGCATTCCTGAGGAAAAACCGAACATCAATACTGTCAGCATCCTGCGACTGAAAAAAGTAGATCCCATTAAGCGACACCCCGCAGTAGTGATCGTAACAGGCTTTGCGCTCTCACTCAACTTCAGTTAGAAGGGTGACATGGGCCTGACACAACAATCTCGAGCTTTATTTCCTTCAGATCTTCTTGGACTTCGCGAAACCCTGGCCACTCTGCCCAGGTTACTTGAAGAAGAGCAAGGCTGGTATGGCTCCGTATACTTCGAACGCAAGACCAGTCGCGTTCTTGCGGCCAATCTTAAGAACACCCAGATCTCGGATTCTACGACGATGGGCGCCGTTCTCCGCGTATTCAACGGCGAGACGCTCTTTGAGCAGGCCACCGACGAACTCTCCTCCGATAACCTCAAAACGCAAGCCAAGGTTTTGATCGCACGAGTGCGAGAGGCTGATGCACTTTCGAAAAAGATAAAGACTTCCTACCGAACACCAAACTGGCAAGCGCGGCTTGCACTGAAGCTTGATCCTGAAATTTTATCACAAATTCCAAAACAAGTGACCGCGACCACCCCCGTTCATTTTGGAATCGCCTTTCAAAACGACCCACGCACGCCTTCGCCTAGTGAAACTTTTGATCGCCTTAAGAAAATCTTGGAAGAATGCAAAGAGGTTGCGAAAGAAGTGGGAATTGATTCCACCGACTTAACCTACGTTCTGGCGCGACAAACGGTTGCGGAAGAAGTCGGGCTTTTTATCGATCGTGAAACAAATATGTCGCAGACCCTTCTTCGAGTTGCCCTCGTGGCCATCACGATGTCGGGAGCCGAGCGTACGGTGTCGAAAAAGGGTGGCTTAGGCGGCTTAGAAGCAATCCAGATCTCCAAAGATGAACTGCGTCCCCAGATCAAAGACCTGCAAGCGCTTCGCGGCGCACAACGGCTTGTTCCGGGCCGTTACCGCGTCCTTTTTGGACCCGTCACCACAGGCGTGATTGCGCACGAAGCCTTTGGTCATTCACAAGAAGGCGACACCTGCGCGCGCGGGCGAAGCATGGCTTGGGATCTGTATAAGAGCGGCGAAAAAGTCGGCAATAAAAATGCAACAATCCTTAATAACCCGGCGATCTTTGCAAACGCCACGGAGCCTTGCGCCGCGTGGGGAAGTTATTATTTTGATGAAGAAGGCTGGCTCGCCCAGGAACAGCTCTTGCTGGATCAAGGGGTCCTGTGTTCACCCATGACCAACTTCACATCCGCGCTGCAACTGGGCGTGCCTCGCACGGCCAATGGCAAGCGCGAGAGCTGGGCCAATGGAGTTTACGCGCGCCAAACCAACACCTACTTCAGTGCCGGTGACAAAACACTCAAGCAGCTTATCGAAGACGTGGGCGATGGTTACTTGGCGTTTCATCCTGCCGGCGGGATGGAAGACCCCAAAGGGATGGGCATCCAAGTCGGCCTGGCCTATCTCGAAGAAGTCAAAGGCGGAAAACGCACGGGACGCCTTTTCAAAGGACCCGCGGGAGGCGAAATTCAAATGACGGGCTATACGCCTGATATCTTGAACTCCATCGTCGCTAAATCCAAAATTGAAGCGGATCAAGATGCTCCAGACCGTGCCACGCACCCTTTTAATGATGTCGGTGGATGCGGCAAATATCACAAGGAATTGGTGCAAGCCGGTTGCGGTGGGCCTTATATGCTGATCGAAAACGTTGTCTTAGGATAATTTGGGGATAGCCTGGGGATAAACATCACATGAGCACACTTCGCTGGAACATTGAACAACTCAAAACCGCCCTCGAAAAACGCGAAGAGCTCAAGGGCTGGATTCTGATCCACGAACACTTCAAGCGGCGCGAACGCTATCTCATGCATGACCACACGACGCTCACTATGGATCAAGACCGTGAAGTTCATGGCGAGAATCTTCGTGTGCGCGTGATGGTTCTGTTACCGAAAAACGGGCGTCAAGGTGAAGCCTCACGCAAACTGTTCACGAGTGAACCGCTCGCACCCCAGATCGACGCTGCGATCGAAGCAGCGCTCCAAACGGATTATCAGGAATGGTCACTTCCCGAAGGCCTCCCCAAGAACTTGCCCCAACTCAAGACCGCGGATCCCAAGATGGCCGAAGACCTTGAGGGCGTCATGAAGGAACTCACCGTACGAATTTCGGGAGCGGCTTTAAAAGCCCGTAAAGCCAAGTTCAATTCAGCCGAGCTCTTTTTGTCGCTGCATGATTTTGAGGTCTATAACAGCCGCGGGATGATCTATCGCTATTCACAAAGTCGCATCTACACCGAAGCCGCATTCTCATTTTCCAAAAAACTAAGCTCAGGCGAGATGGTTTCCGATGAGTTTCTCAACACACGCTGGGCCGTGGCCCTTGATGATTTTCCGATTGAGGGTTTATTTGAAGAAACCGCGGAACGCGCGGAGCAGACTCTCGATGTGCAGAAGCCCGAATCCGGACGCTACCCTGTGATTGTTGACGCCGAAGTTTTAGGCCAATTGATCGCCGCACAGGCGTCGCAGCTTTCAGCCACGAACTCCTACCACGGGCTTCCGTTTCTCAAACAAGGCGACGAGCTCTTTGCGGGCGCCAAAGGCGATCTCGTGTCGATTACACTGGATCCCAGTCTTGATTATGGCGCAGATACGGTCGCAGTTTCAGAGCAGGGATTAGTTCAAAATCCTCTGAAACTCGTGGAGCAGAATCGCGTCGTGGGAACTTCAGCCGATCAACAGTTTGGCGAATACTTAGGCATGAAGCCCACCACCGTGCGCGGAGCTGTTGTTTTGAGCCCCGGCTCGATGACTCGAGAAAAAATGACCCAAGCCGCGCCCCGCGTCTTGGAAATTCTCCAGTTCTCTTCGCTTGTCGTGGATCCCAATCGCGGGACCTTCAGCAGCGAAATTCGATTGGCCCGACTTTTTGACAATGAAAACAAATCGGTCAAAATCATCAAAGGCGGCTCCCTTTCGGGATCCCTCAAAGAGAATATGCTCGAGGCACGATTTACCCAGAACTGCGTGATGCGGGCTAATTTTTCGGCCCTTTCAAGTGGGGGTAGTGGCTATTTTGGACCGGAGTTTGGGTTGCTCAGCAATGTTTCAGTCGTCGGCTAAAAATAAAGTCGAGTGCCAAAAGCCACCCCTGAGGCTTCGCCCACACGATTGGTCCCCACATAACTTCCAAAAACTCGCAGCGCTTTAAAATCAATGAAGGGCGAAACATCATAACGATTGCCCGTATTAAAGTGCCTGCGAAAAGTGCCCTCGACGCCAAAAAATCGAGTCAGGTACACGGTCATCGCGGCGCCGCCCACCGGTTCAGTCGAAAAGCCTGTCTGATCTCGCATATTCAACCCACCAAACACGGTGAGATTTGTACCCTGGTCGTGGAAACCAAAGACTCGCAGCTGAAACGTAGCAAGGGTTTCGGGGGTCGCTGAAAAATCCCGCTCCGCCGCCAGGCCAAAGATTGAGGCGAAAGCGGCTCCCGAAACATGAAAAAAATTATTTCCAGACTTTGGAAACTGATAATCGCCTTGCAGATAAAACTCATAGGGGCTCGGCGAATGAAGGGCCAGCCACAAATCCATCAAGCGCATCTTATCCCGTGTTTCGATCCAATCGGAGAGCCAAAAGCCGTACTTATGCTTGTCTTCGTTTTTCTTCACCACAATCGTGTAAATGTCGTCAGCGCGGGCAGCGGGCGCCAAACTAACGGCCACAAAAGCAGCAAGGAAAACGGGGAGAAGGAGTGTGAAGAGAAATTTCATTTGAGTTTCCTTTTTATGGATGGGTTCTTGGGTTGTTTCTTGGGTTTGGGCTCCACGCCGATTCGAGGGTCCCGTTTTTTGATCAGTTTAATAACGCGTTGGGCGATCGTTTCAAATTCCGGATGACTCTTCAGGGCCGAAAACCCCTCAAGCAAAGAGGCATGAAACTCGCGCTCCGTAGGAACCATCAGCCCGTTCCAGGGTTCCTCATCCGCTCCGACGAGGATGACCAGACGCCCGTAAAAATAGCCTGCGAGCGCCCCAAACATCTTCTTTTGGAAAAACTCGGGATGAGTTTCAAAATCATCTAGAATCCACGAGAGGGGGTGATTTTGACGAATTCGAGGCCTCATAGCTCATTCTAACCACGACAATTTTAAACTTCTCCAATAAAATGTGCTATTCTTTGGTGATAAGGAATACCCTAGGAATGCTGCAAGGAATACTGAAGGAATACAAGTGACCGATAAAAAACCGAATTCATGGCAATCCCTGGGGCTCCGACCCGAAATCCTTGAGCTCCTTTCCAAGGCGGGATTTGAAACACCAACGCCCGTACAAGCCGAGTCTATCCCGATCGCCCTCCAAGGGGATGACTTGATCGCTTCTGCACAAACCGGCACAGGAAAGACCGCCGCCTTCGCGCTCCCCATGATTGAAAAATTTTCTGGCCGGCAAGGGACCTTTGGTCTGGTGCTTGCGCCGACTCGAGAAGTTGCGCAACAAACGCACGCCACTTTGCAACAGTTTGGTGCACCGCTTGGAGTTCGCTCAATCGTCCTCATTGGCGGAATCAATATGCGGCACGACTCGATTGCTTTACAGACCTATCCTCAAGTGATTGTCGCCACGCCGGGGCGCCTTTGCGATCATCTGGATCGAGGCACCATTTGGCTAGATTTTATTCAGATGCTCGTTTTGGATGAAGCCGACCGAATGCTCGACATGGGCTTTGCCGACGAACTGGCACGGATCGTAAATGACATCCCAAAAGACCGGCAAACGCTGCTATTTTCAGCGACCATCGCGCCTTCGATTGAACAGCTTGCGCGCAAAATTCTGCACAAGCCAAAATACGTCAGCATCGGCAAACCCTCGAGCTCTGCGAAGTCGGTTGAACAGCGGCTTTTGTGGATGGACGAAAGCGCCAAGAACAACGAACTGCGCAGACTTTTGCGCGAAGAAAAAGGCAGTGTCATTATTTTTACCCGCTCTAAAGACGGGGCGACTCGCGTCTGGCGCTCCCTGCATAGTTGTGGTGTCTACGATGCCACTTACATTCATTCGGATCGCCTGCAGGCTCATCGTGAACAGGCGCTGGCAGAATTCAAAGAAGGCAAATACCGCATTCTCGTGGCGACTGACGTCGCGGGCCGCGGGATTCATGTGGATGGCGTAGCCCACGTCATCAATTACGATATGCCGATGGAAGCCGAAGATTATGTCCACCGAATCGGGCGCACCGGCCGAGTCGATGCAACAGGCAAAGCCACTTCATTTGTAACGGGGCGCGATCGCCTGGTTTTGGGGCGAATTCAGAAACTCGTGGGCGAGAATATTGCCTCTGAGTTTACGCCTTCCTATCCCTCGCATGAAGAAGGCTCCCGCCGGCCTCCGGGACGTTCCAGTTCACGGGATGGCCAAAGGGGCGGAGGTGGCGGTGGGTCCTCCTCACGTCGAGGTCCAAGCAGGAACCGGAGATAGCCCGCCGTGAATTCTGAATTTTCAGATATCGCCGTATGGCTGGGTTACGGGGTTTGTGCAGCAGCGGTGCTCTACTTTGCGATTACGCAGCTTAAGAAACTGGATTTTGGGCTCGGAACCTCTCACAAGCCCGAAAAAGCAAAACCGGTCCGAGTCGTCAAGAACACAGGCGGACTCAAATCAGACATCATGCAAGAAGGTAAAGGCGATGGCGCCAAGAGTCTGGACACCCTCACGGTTCATTTTGATGCGTTTCTGGCTTCGGGTGAAAAGATCGATTCGTCGCATGATCGAGGTCATCCTCTTACCTTCAAACTGGGCACGGGTGCCGTGATCTATGGCTGGGATCAAGCGCTCAAGGGTGTGCGCGCGGGTGAGAAAAGGAAAGTGACCGTTCCTGCCGCCATGGCTTATGGAAAAAAGGGAAAGAACAAGGTTCCCCCGAATGCTTCGGTGATATTTGAAGTCGAAGTGCTAAATATCCAGAAGCATTAGTGGCGCATTAAAGCCAGACAAAGGCCATCAAAGCGCAGAACATCGGAATCGTAAAATTATCATCCACCAATGATCCCAACACTTCAGCAACTGCACCCACAAAGGCGACACTGAGTGCTAAAGCAACGGCAGAGAGCCCGGTAATCTGGGGTACCCAACCCAGGACAAACCCCCAGACTGCGAAAAAAGAAAATCCAAAAAAGGCCGCAGTACCGACATAGCTTTTCTCTCGCCACAGTTTGAGTGTGCCCCAACGTTTTCCGAATACGGTAGCGGCAGGATCCCCGACAGCTAACACCAAACAGCCGAGTTCAGCCACAGGCTTTGGAAAAGCCCAAACCATGAGCGTGAGCGCAAGGGTGAAGTACGTTGCCGAATTGACATGATGCCGTTCCCAAGGTCTCGCAACGACCTTGAACAAGCGATCCAGCAAAAAATCATTGAACTTGGGCGACAGTTTTCGAAGGGATTCAAGGACAATTGCGAGGGCTGAAACAACAAGCAATAGCTCCAGGGCTTGTGATTGAGTGAGAAAATACTGATACAGAAAAACGGCCGAGGTCCCGTTTACAAGATGGTAGATATTTCGCGGATAATTCGTTCCTTTGAATTTAACCAGTTTAGGGACCGTTTTTGGAACGGGATGAGAAGCAGCATATTCACGCTGCATCGATTTGACACTCACCCGAAGGGCTTCGTAACCACTGACTACTGAGTGATAACGCCCCTTTAATTCCTTTTTAAGTTCCTTCTTATTGCGAGCCGTTTCAAAAGCATGCGAATACGACTCCAGGCTCTTTGCGACAGCCTCTAAAGAAGCGCTCAACTTTTTCTGCCGCGCGGCTGCATTTTCTTGAAGCAGTAATGCTTGCTTGCTCAGATGATCGCATTGAAGTTTCGCTTTTGCGACCCAGGTGGGATCAAGCAGTTTAGGTCGCTGCAGAACGTTCATGAATTGATAAAGTTGGGACGTAATATCAAAGAGAGCGGCTGCAGGATGGGAGTTCATGCGTAGAGACTAACCCAGGTTAGCCCGAAAAAGCTAGGGGGAGCCAAACTTGCTGCAGCGCAGGATTGCAAGTTAGCTCCGAATAATCTAATAAGTATTAGAATGAACCCACACGAACTCAGAGACTTCGTTTATGGTCAAATTGCCCGAATCGGCAAAGCCGTCTCCAGCCCCAAGCGACTTGAGATTCTCGATCTACTCTCCCAAGGAGAAAAGACCGTTGAAGCTCTCGCGGAGCGCTCGGAGATGAGCATCAAGCTCACCAGTGCGCACCTCCGAGAACTTCGAGCTGCTCAGATTGTCGAGACCCGAAAAGAAGGAAAATACGTCGTATATCGCCTCGCTAATGAGGGCATTGTCGAATTATGGGTTAAGCTGCGCGGCCTTGCCGAAGCCCAGTATCACGAATTAACGAGCACCCTGGTTCAACATGGCGGCGCCTCCGAAGAATCCACTCGTTTCACTGCAGCCCAGGTATCTGAAAAAGCAAAACGAGGCGACGCGTTCCTCATTGATGTCAGGCCGCATGATGAATACCTGGCGGGGCATTTGCCCTTTGCCCAATCCTTCCCGCTCGAAGAGCTGAAAAAGAGACTGACGGAGCTCCCAAAGAATCGCGAAATCATCGCCTACTGCAAAGGCAGCCACTGCCTTCAAGCAAACGAAGCGGTAAAAATTCTACGAAAACGAGGATTTAAGGCTTCGCGGCTCAAAGAAGGGGTGTCCGACCTTCGCGCTGACGGCGTCGCTCTGGAAAAATAAGGCATTTAAGTTTGACTTCGGTCGCGCGTAAGAGTACATTCTAATAATCGTTAGATTGTTTGATTGATGGAAAAACAGGAAAGGGAATAGCAAAATGAAAGTTCTTCGAATTTTGGTCTTGGCAATGCTCCCGCTCAGCTTCTTGGCCTCGGCCGAAGCCAGCGAATTGAGCTTCCCTGAAGTCTGGAATCATATTGCAGGAAACACGCCCTCCGAAAAGGCCGTCAAAAGCGAACTCGAAGCCGCGCAGTTAGGTGCCGCCCGCAGTCAACGGCACTGGTTCCCTGTTCTTTACCTAGACGCAAAAGGTTATGACACTAATGATCCCGGCGCCGCGCTCTTTTCCAAACTGAGTCAAAGACAGATTTCCCCTGCTGACTTTTCGCCAACGCTGCTGAACCATCCCGACGCCCAATTGATCGAGAAAGTCACTTTGGGTTTAAACCTCCCGCTTTACGAAGGAGGCGTTCGTGTCGCAAATTCCGAAATCGCTCAGATCCAAGCCCGTGCAAAAGCGCTCGAAGCTCAGGCCACCCAGCAAGGCGTATTTTTGGAAACCGCACGAAGCTATCAGAACATCGCCATTGAAGAGCGCATCTTAAAAAGCCTCAATCACCTTGATAAAGTATTAAGTGAAATTCTCTCCCGCTACCGACTCGGTTCCAAAGCCAACCCCGTGGGTTACTCCGGACTCCTGGGCCTCCAAGGACTCAAGAACCGAATCTCTGGCCTGCAACTCGAAAAACAAGCCAAAATTCAGACTTATTACGGCGCCCTCACTAAAATGGCGGGGGAACAATCGGGCGCCCTTCCTGACAAATGGCAGCCGCGTGCAGAAGGAATTATCGAATTTGCTCACGCCCATCTCAAGAGCGCAATGGTAGCAAAACCTCTGGGCTCGCTGCGACTCCAAAGCATGGAAACGGCGGCACTCGCCTCCGATCAAATGGCCTCCATGGAAAAAGCGCGGTTTTTGCCTCGCGTCGGCCTCTTCGCTGAAAACAGCCTAACCCACGGTAACCGGGACACCAGTTCGTCTCAAACAGCGGGAGCGTATTTGCAGTGGGATCTCTTTTCCGCTTCAAATTTTGGGTCAATCAAACAGGCCCAGGCGAGTAGTGCCGCGGCACATGCCCGCGTGAGTGAAGCGAGACTTCGAGAGGATATCGAAGTGCTCGGGAGCCAACAAGCCACCCGCGCACTTGAAGAGAGCCTCAAACTTCTGATCGATAGCGCGCGCCTTCTTGCGGAACAAACCGAAGTCGCCAAAAAGCTCTTTAACAGTGGGGCCATGAACGCGCTCCAGTTTGCCGAAGTTTTAAACCGCAGAGCCGACTTACTTGCGGCAATCGAACAAGCGGAAACCGAATACCTTAACACCCAAATTACCCTCGCCAGTCATTTCGGCGCGGCCAACGTCACCACCATTAATGGAGAAACTCATGAGTGAACACAAAGGCCTAGCCGGTCGATTAGCCAAAACATTTATCCGCTCAAAACTGACCCCGGTAATCGCCGTGGTCAGCATTCTGCTGGGTGTGGGTGCCGTGATCCTGACACCTAAAGAAGAAGAGCCACAAATTTCGGTGCCGATGATCGATATCCAAACTGTGGTGCCGGGTTCGGAAGCCAGTGAAGTCGAACGACTCGTTACGGAACCCATTGAGCGCGCGGTCTGGGGACTTGAGGGAGTGGAGTACGTCTATTCAACGAGCCGCCCCAACTGGAGTCTCGTCACCGTCCGGTTCAAAGTCAATGAACCCATGGAACCCAGCCTCTTGAAGATTCATCACAAATTGATGACCCTTCGAGGAACCCTCCCGCCCGTCGCGCAACCCTCCGAGGTCAAATCTTTTTCGATCGATGACGTCCCGTTCTTAGTGATGACTTTCAGCAGTGATAAGATCGACGACTACAAACTGCGCACTCTGATCGCACCGCTCGCCAAAGAACTCTCAAGCACTCCAGACTTAAGCCGAGTTGAACTTCTGGGGGGCCGGAAACGAGCCGTGCGCGTCATCGCGGATCCTGCGCGGCTCGCAAGTCACGGCGTCTCTCTCTTGTCCGTTGCTCAAGCGTTGCAAGCCAATGACGTAAACTCACCGGTTGGCAAAGACTGGGGCAAAAGCGAAGTTTATGACGTTGAAATTGGCGGGCGCTTGTCCTCGGCGCAGGAAATTGAAGCCATTGCCGTAGGCCAACGCGCCGGCGGCGTGGTACGCATTCGAGATATTGCAGATGTGCGCGAAGGTCCTGAGGAACGAAGTCGAGTCTCTGTACTGGTTGACAAGGCGACCCCTTCTGGAAAGAGCGCCGTTTCCATCGCCTTTGCAAAACGTAAAGGCACCAATGTCGTGACGCTTGCCAATGAAATTCTGGAACGAGCTCACGCCTTTTCGAGCTCGCTGCCTCCTCAAGTCGAAATGTCGATTCTCCGTAACTACGGCGCAACCGCTGCGGCCAAGTCCAACGAGCTCATTGAGCATCTGCTGCTTGCGACTTTTTCAGTCACGGTCTTGATTGCGATCTTCATGGGGATTCGCGCTTCGCTCGTGGTGGCGATTGCGATTCCGGTGACCTTGGCGCTGACGTTAGCGCTTTACTACTTCTTGGGTTACACGCTCAATCGAGTCACGCTTTTTGCTTTGATTTTCTCAATCGGGATTCTCGTCGATGATGCCATTGTCGTCGTCGAGAATATCGAGCGACACTTGAAGGAAAACCCCAAAGGCAAGCTCATCACCACTACGCTTCGCGCCGTTGCCGAAGTGGGCGAGCCGACGATCTTAGCGACGTTTGCCGTGATTGCTTCGGTGCTGCCGATGGCTTTTGTGCGGGGCCTGATGGGGCCTTATATGAGACCGATTCCGGTGGGAGCGAGTCTTGCGATGATTCTCTCTCTGCTCGTTGCCTTTATTGTCACACCTTGGGCTGCTGTGAAACTTCTGGGCAAGCACTACCAATCGGGTCATGAGGAACCTGCAAAAGTCGCGAAGCAAAACTGGATGGATCGTGTCTATTGTGCCGCCATGGAGCGCTTATTAGGTAAAAAGAAGTACGCCATTCAGCTTGGCCTGCTCACGGTTTTCCTTCTGGTGGCTGCGATGTCCACGCTCTATTCGCGCGCAGTCAAAGTGCAGATGCTCCCCTTTGATAACAAAAACGAGTTTCAGGTCTTAATCGACTACCCGCCGACCACGCCGCTTGAGCAGAGCGCCAAGTGGTCCGTGGAGCTCGCAGACAAACTCGTCAAAAACCCTGAGATCAAGCGCGTTCAGATCTTTGGTGGAGAAGCCGCACCCTATTCATTCTCGGGGATGGTCAAACACACTTTCCTCCGAAGGGGCGAAGCGCTCAATGATCTTCAAGTGGAGCTTACCGATAAAGACGAGCGCAAGATCAAGAGCCACGACATCATTCAAGAGGTTCGGGCCGAAATCGCGGCCTTTGGTAAAGAAAAAGGCGCGATCACTCGCGTGCTCGAAGTCCCCCCCGGTCCTCCCGTGATGGCCACCATTGTCGCCGAGATCTACGGCCCAAGCGAAGCAGTCAGGCAGAAAGTCGGCGAGGAGTTGCGCGCAATTTTTGCGGCTCATCCGGGCCTCGTGGATATCGATACCTCTTGGAGAGCTTCACGACCTCGCAAGGTTTATCTCTACGATCAACTCAAAGGCGGTCTCATGGGAACTCGCTCAGACCAACTCGTGGGCTTGGGGAGATTTTTGTTCTCCGAAGTGCCGGTTGGAACCTTGAGCGATAGGTTGAGTGACGTCTCCAGTGCCGAGCCCGTCTCGATTGACCTCTCGGTTTCAAATGAGGTCAGATCAAGCGAAAATCCCTTTGGGAAGCTCTCCATCCCGTCTTTTGAAACCGGAACCGTTCCCGCCTCAGACGTTTTGAAAAGTTCAACTGTGGCCGAAACAGGGGCGTTGATGCATAAGAATTTGAAACCCGTAAACTACGTCTTCGCCGAGATCCAAGGCGGAGAGGCTCCCGTCTATCAAATAAAAGGACTGAGTCCCAAAATCAAATACCCCACCCAAACGGCCGAAGCTCCTTGGAACACCCAAAGTCCGATCATCAAATGGGATGGCGAGTGGTTCATGACCTTCGAGGAGTTTCGCGATCTCGGAACGGCCTTTGCGGTCGTGATGGTTCTGATTTATGTGCTTGTTTTGGGCTGGTTTCGAAGTTTTCTGGTTCCGCTGGTGATCATGACG
>CAIRTR010000246.1 GCA_903881565.1 Oligoflexia bacterium
AGGATGTTTGCTTGGAAGCAGCCATTCATTTAAAGAGTGCGTAACAGCTCACTGGTCGAGCGGTTGGGCGTGGATAATAATCGGGCATTAAGCATAGTGCCGAAGCTATGGACTCGAAAGAGTGGTAGGGGAGCATTCCAATTGCGCAGAAGATAAAGCGCGAGCTTTGTTGGAGCGATTGGAAAAGCAAATGTAGGCATAAGTAACGATAAGGCAGGTGAGAAACCTGCCCGCCAATAACCTAAGGTTTCCTGATCAACGTTAATCGGATCAGGGTTAGTCAGGGCCTAAGTCGAAGCCGAGAGGCGTAGACGATGGACAATCGGTTAATATTCCGATACTGGCTTACGATGCTATGGGGTGACGGAGTAGTGAAAGATCCGCGTTCTGACGGAATAGAACGTTAAAGGCCGTAGATATAGGATGCGTTGGTAAATCCGCGTGACCTGTCGAAAGCTGATAGTACCTGGAGTCTTCGGACGAAGGGATAGTGATCCTAAGCAGACTTCCAAGAAAACCCTCTATGCTTCAGTCGTAAGCCACCTGTACCGCAAACCGACACAGGTAGGTAAGTAGAGTATACTAAGGCGCTAGGGTGAGCCGTGGCTAAGGAACTAGGCAAATTAACTCCGTAACTTCGGGAAAAGGAGTGCCCCACTTCGGTGGGGCCGCAGAGAAATGGGAGCGGCGACTGTTTATCAAAAACACATGGCTTTGCAAAATCGTAAGATGAAGTATAAGGCCTGACACCTGCCCGGTGCTGGAAGGTTAAGAGGAGAGGTTAGTCGTAAGACAAAGCTTTGAATCGAAGCCCCAGTAAACGGCGGCCGTAACTATAACGGTCCTAAGGTAGCGAAATTCCTTGTCTGGTAAGTTCAGACCTGCACGAATGGTGTAACGATCGCTCCACTGTCTCAGCCACGAGCCCTGTGAAATTGAAGTCTCGGTGAAGATACCGAGTACCCGCAACGGGACGGAAAGACCCCGTGCACCTTCACTATAGCTTTGCATTGAATTTGGGTAAATAATGTGTAGGATAGGTGGGAGACTTTGAAGTGGCCTCGCTAGGGGTCATGGAGTCAACCTTGAAATACCACCCTTTCTTTACTTGAGTTCTAACTCCTTCACGGGAGGACATTGCATGGCGGGTAGTTTGACTGGGGTGGTCGCCTCCAAAAGAGTATCGGAGGCTTTCAAAGGTACCCTCAGGCTGAGTGGAAACCAGCCGTAGAGTGCAAGAGCATAAGGGTGCTTAACTGCAAGACGGACATGTCGCGCAGATGCGAAAGCAGGTTCTAGTGATCCGGTGGTCCCGTATGGAAGGGCCATCGCTCAACGGACAAAAGGTACTCCGGGGATAACAGGCTTATCTCCCCCAAGAGTTCACATCGACGGGGAGGTTTGGCACCTCGATGTCGGCTCATCGCATCCTGGGGCTGGAGCAGGTCCCAAGGGTTTGGCTGTTCGCCAATTAAAGCGGTACGCGAGCTGGGTTCAGAACGTCGTGAGACAGTTCGGTCCCTATCTGCCGTAGGTGTTGGAGAAGTGAGAAGCGCTGTCCTTAGTACGAGAGGACCGGGATGGACAGACCTCTAGTGTGCCAGTTGTCACGCCAGTGGCACAAGCTGGGTAGCTATGTCTGGCAGAGATAACCGCTGAAAGCATCTAAGTGGGAAACTCTCTTCAAAACAACTTCTCCCGGGGCGTTAAGCCCCCATGAAGTCCCCCTGTAGACTACAGGGTTGATAGGGTGGAGGTATAAGTGCAGTAATGCATTGAGCTGACCACTACTAATAGGACGTGAGGCTTCTCTTTTTTACTCATTTGTCGGAACTGTCTTGAAAGTGATTCGTAGCAATACGAAAAACCGAAATTCAAATCTGGCGAAACATCCCCTTCGTCTATTGTCAGCTCTCTAATAATAGTAACCTTTAGAAAGCATACGACAGTAGGTGAATTGGACAGGCTTTGGGCAACAATCCAAAGCTAAAAAGAAACACACTGAATTCTTTACCATCAAGATTAAACCTATTCATCTCCCCCCTCCCAAACGTTTATACTAGTTTGGGGGTGTCTATAGCGGCGGGGCCACACCTGATCCCATCTCGAACTCAGAAGTTAAGCCCGCCCACGGCAAAAATAGTACCGAGGAAGCTCGGCGCCAATCTAGCTCGATGCCCCCATTTAAATTACTAAAGCCCGATCACGCTTAATCGCATGATCGGGCTTTTTTTTGGTGCGTTTTTCCGCAAATTCCCGAATATAGACAAAGATGCAGTCATCTCCCTCTTCCGTCAAAAAACGTCTTGTGATTCGCCTGAGCAGTTTGGGAGACGTGGTCATGTCATCATGCGTTTTGAATACAGATGGATTCAAAGACGGCGTGGATTGGTTGGTCCTGCGCGAGTTTGCCCCGGTCCTTGAGGGGCATCCAAAAATAAGAAGACTTTGGTCCTTTGAAAAGAAAAAGGGTTTCCTTGGGTGGCTACGTTTTTGTCGAGAGCTGCATCAAGAGCAATACGACGAAGTTTTTGATTTGCACCAAAGTTTGAGAAGTCGAGTTGCTTATTTGTATTTAAAGATGGGCGCACGGGTTTGTGGACGCAGCCTAGTTTGGAAAAGTCTCTCAAAACAACGATTAGCGTATTGGGGTTTCTTTTCGTTTAAGCGATTTTGGCCAAAAGCGTTTCGGCCCGATGTGTTTGTTTCACGAGCCGCAAGGTTTGTGGGAGGAACGGGGGAGGAGCGTCCTGATTTGAGTTTTCATCTCAGTGGCGCGTTCGAGAACGCTCCCTTTGCGCTTGGAGAGGGCCAAACGGAGGCTCTCAGCGAACGCCTCAAGCAAAATGGGTATTATTGCGTGATGCCTGGGGCGAAGGGATTGGGAAAGCAGTGGGGTGTGCAAAAGTTTCTGGGAGTGATTCGCAGGCTCGATGCCGTGGCGGTCGTCTTAGGTGCATCAGGAGAGACGGAAAGTGTGGTTTTGTCTGAGGCGCTTCGCAGGGAGGGGATTGCTCATATTTCTGGCGTCGGGCGTTGGAGTTTGCCACAAATTGCGCGGATATTGGCCGGGTCAAGAGGATATTTGGGCAATGATACTGGGCTTGGGCATCTGGCAGAAGCCGTGGGGTTGAACGTAAATGTGATTTTCGGGCCGACGCATCCCGATTTAGGATTTGCGCCTTGGAGAAAAAACAGTGTCCAGGTGCAGGCTTCATTGTGGTGCAGGCCGTGTGGGAAAGATGGGCGCAATTGCATCAGACCGTTGAGACGATATAAGTGCCTGGACGCCATCAGCGTGGAGCAGGTTTTGCGGGAATTTAAATTGAACACTCGCCGGGAGTCAGGGCGGGAGCTCGAATGAGACTGAGAATCTACCGCTGGGTGCATCGTCTATTTTTTGAGCCGATTGCTGAAGCGGTGGCGTTCCAAAAATGGGGTAGCGACAGGAGTCGCGAGCTTGCTCGCGTGCCGGAAGGTCCGGGAACCGTTTGCCTGGGGCAAGAGCCCCACTTCAATTCACATGTTTGGTTTCACGCCGCAAGCGTTGGAGAATTAGAATCTCTCTGGACCGTTATTGAAGCTTGGATTGAAAAAGGGGGCCGGGTATCGGTTTCTATTTTTAGCAAGTCGGCTGAAAAATCGCTCGCGAAACTTAAAACAGCGTTGGCACAGAGATCTTCTCAAATCGTCTATTTTGGGTATTCGCCCTGGGAAGGCCGTTGGGGCGATTTTTTGAAGCGATATAGCCCTGATGTTTTTGTGACCGCCAAATACGAAGCCTGGCCTGAGCTTTGGTTGAGTCTTGCACATCAGGAGGTTCCTCTTGTGATCGTGGGGGCGAAAAAGAGATCCTCCTACCGATTTGCTCAAAGAATGTGCGGCCTTCTCGGAGGGCAAATCCCTCGAATTCATTTCTTGAGTGTCTCATCAGCCGATGCAGACGCGTTGGCTGATGCGTTGAAGGATCGCTTTGAAGCTGCAAGTGTCCGCGTGATAGGAGAACCCCGTTGGGATCGCGTTTCAAGAAGGCTTGAGAATTCACCAGGGAATTCGGAAGTAGCAAAAATCGTCAAGGACTATGAGCTTCTGCCCAAGCCTTGGGGCGTTCTTGGCAGTGCGTGGATCGAGGATCTTCAGGTCTGGAAAGATTCCTTAAGAGAGTTTTTAGGCAAAGAGGCTTCAGGAACGTTGTGGGTTGTGCCTCATCGAATTGATCCATCCTATTTGGCGCAAGTGGAGAGGTTTTTGGGGGAACAGGGGTTTGAGATTTCTCGGTCGTCTTTGGGTTTTGGGGGTTTTGAGGGTTTTAAGGGTTTTAAGGGTTTTAAGGGTTTTAAGGGCTTTAAGCAAGGCGCAGGGAAACCGGTTGTCTTGATCGATCAAATGGGTTTTTTGGCCGAGCTTTATTCTTATGCGGATTGGGCCTATGTAGGGGGCGGCTTTGGCAAAGGCGTTCATAGCACGATTGAACCGGCGCTTCAGGCGATTCCGATTGCGGTGGGGCCGGCGCGGATTGAAAGCTTCTCGGAGATTTCGCAGCTTAAAGAGGCTGGGATTTTAAGCGTCGTGAATAATGCCCAAGAGTTGAAAACGTGGGTCAGTCGAGTTCGAGGTTTGCGCAATACGGAGGGGGGAGACGCATTGCGGGTGAAGTGGCGGGAAGAGATTTCAAAGAAGCTCGGAGCGACGCAAGGTGTTGTTTCTGTTATCGAGGAAATTGTCAGAGTCAAAAGGAAGTGATAGCTTTTGAATATGAGTCAAAATAACGAAAAGAATTTGCCGGAAGTGACTTTGCGCCTACGAATGAGTCTGCATGAAGGACATTATGCGGGCAACCTCGTGGATGGGGCACGGATGTTGGGTCTTTTTGGCGATGTCGCAACGGAACTTCTGATTCGCTTTGATGGCGATGAGGGGTTGTTTCGGGCTTACGAGTCTGTTGAGTTTCTGGCGCCCGTTTTTGCGGGGGATTATATCGAAGCCTGGGGTCGAATTGTGAAAGTGGGAAAAACCTCTCGCACCATGGAGTTTGAAGCACGAAAAGTGATTCAGCCGCTTGCGATGGAGAAGGGCGGCAAGGCGGTTTCGTCGGCCGAAGTTTTGAATCCCCCCGTTGTCGTATGTCGCGCGAAGGGAACCTGCGTGACTCCTCTGGAGCTTCAGCGTCTGAAAGCAGGAGAATAAGCGTGATTCGCTTATCAGATCATTATGAATGGGTCGTGTTGGGGGATCAACCCGGAGCGCTCTTGAGTGGATGCTTGGCGGCAAAGCTTGGGCTGAGTGTTTTGATTTTGCCGGTGGTAGAACCTTTTCGTTTGACTGTTTCCCAATCGGGGCAGTTTTTTGATCCCGAAACGAATTCATTATTGGGATTGGGAGGCGCAGGGCCTTCAGAGGGCTTGGTTGCTCGATGCCTGTTTCGTTCCGGAATGCTCGCAAGTGAAGCGGGACTGATTCGGACGTATGGCGTGATTCCGCAAGTTTTGACTCCGAATATTCGCGTGGCTTTTGGCGAAGAATCCGGGGGCTGGGCCCAGAGCTTAATGCGAGAAGTGGGCGAAAAGGCTGTTTCAGGTTTTGGTTTGCTGGATGCTTTGACAAAATCCGAAGGCCGGTTTTGGGAGTTTTGGCGATCTTTGCCGGATCGTTTGACCGTGATTGATCAGAGCCCGAATAAGGGCTCTGGGAAAAATGCGATCAAGAAAAGTGATCAGAACTTTTCTCTTTCAGCAGACCGGTTGGGTGTTTCGGATTCCCGATGGGTGAATCACTCAAAGGGCGTTTCAGCGTTGTTTGCGAAACTGCCTCCCTTGGTCCAGGGTGCGCTATCGGAATTTTCTTCTGGAATCTGGTTTGGGGTTTCGGGGTTCGACCACGCTGATCCCGTCTCTTTTGAGATGTTGCAGATGTTGGCGCTTTCCAAGACGGGCGCCTCTTTCAAAGGTGGGATGACGGCCTATCGACAGTTTCTCTTGCGGCTGGCTCAGCGGTTGGGCGCGCACGTTCCGGATAAAGCAGAGTGTGGGCGAGTGTTTGTAGAGCGAGGACGTCTGATGGGTGTTCAGATTGCTCACCGCGGAAACATGATCACGGTCGCGGGAGGGGCTTTGGGTTGCTCCTTGTCCGAAATTCGGGATCGGGTTGTTGTCGATGGCGAGAATAGGCCCGGAAAACTCAAAGTGTCTCCTACGCCAACGGGGTGGAAATTTACGGTGGCACTGACCGTGCGAAAAGAGGGCGTTCCCCCCGGAATAACCCAGCGAATGGTATGGAGTGAAATCGGCGCGCCGGGTCTTGAGTTTGAGTTCGCGGATTCTGCTGATTATGGAATGAGAGATGATGAGCACCGTGTGCTTTATTTGCGGACTACCGTTCCTTTTACAATCGAAAGTTTAAGTACAAGTTTTCAGAGAATGCTGGCCGCGCGCATGTTCAGGCAGGCGACGGAGATTTTGCCGTTTCTGGAGTTTCACGTGACCCGGATCTATCCCGATTTTCGCGCGGCTCTCGAGGTGCAATCGGGAGACGGGCTAGCGGACGGATTATCGGGAGGAGACGAGTTTTCTGCAGCGTTCGGATTTGCGATGCCTGCGCTGGTACCAAGCGGTCTTCGTGTTTATTCAGGCGAGGGCGTGGGGGTGAACTCCGGAATTGAAGGCTTGTTCGTCACCACAAATGAATCTTATCCTAAGCTCGGGAGCTTAGGTCCAAGTGTTGCGGCCTTGGAGGCTGTTGCGTGGGCGGCACATCGAAACGGCTTGGCGGGGCCTTTCGTATGAGTTGTATAAGGCGTGTAATTCATATAAAAATTTTCTTATGAAAATACTTCTTTTTCATCCGACTCTACTCCCAGCTCCCAAATATGGGGGAGTGGAGCGAGTCGTGATTTGGCTTGCCAGGGGACTCGTGGAGCGGGGCCATGAGGTTTGGGTGGCGGCCTATCCGGGGAGTCAATTGCCTCCAGGGGTCAGATTTTTAGAAATCAGTCCTGACGATCGAAGTGCAGAGGTGTTGCTCACGCGATTACCGGCTGGGGTTGAGATGGTGCATTTTATGGCGCCGCCCGAAAAACGGGCGAAAGAGCAGCTTGCGTGTGCTCAGGTTCTTACCGTTCATGGGAACGGGCAGGCAGGCGAGGAGTTTCCACGGAACACCGTTTTTTTGAGTCAGGATCATGCAAAAAGGCATGGCGCCACTTGTTTTGTCTATAATGGAATTGATCCTGAGGAATATGAGTTTTCGCCTAAGTTTAAAGAAGACTGGTTTTTGTTTTTTTCAAAAACCCAGTGGCGCGTAAAAAATGTATCAGGCGCAGTATCATTGTGTTTGGAAGCCGGGGCATCCCTCAGAATTGCGGGGGGCGATCGCCCCTACGGACTTCGCGCGCTCTGTGCGATTCACCCGAGACTCAAATGGGAAGGCTCAGTGGGCGGGCCGAAAAAGAACTTCTTGCTCTCCCATGCAAAGGCTTTGGTGTTTCCCGTGATCTGGCCAGAGCCCTTTGGGCTCGCGGTGGTGGAGGCCCTGGTTTCGGGAACTCCGGTTTTCGGTTCTCGGGTGGGGAGTCTCCCTGAGCTTGTGGGCCCTGAAGTTGGAGCGCTTCTGAGCACGAGAGCGGAGTGGATAGACATGCTGAGAAGCCCTGCGCGCTTTGATCCGGAAAAGTGTCGGGCTTGGGTGAAAGACAAATTCCATTTTCGGCAAATGGCTTTGGGGTACGAAGAGGTTTATAAAAAGGTGCTGGCTGGAGAGACGCTTAATGAAGTGGCGCCGGTGGCTTCAGAATGGAGGATTTAAGTGATTCAAAGATATACCCGCGAGCAGATGAAAAATGTTTGGGAAGATCGCCATCGTTATCAGGTCTGGCTCCAGGTGGAGCTAGCGGTTTGTGAGCAGCTAGCAAATGATGGGTTGATTCCTAAAAAAGATTGGCGTGAGCTCTCGGTTCAAGGCGCAAAGTTATTGGCCGAGGGCGGAGTTGATCCCAAGCGCGTGGAAAAATTGGAAGCGATCACGCGCCATGATGTCATCGCGTTCACAACAGCGGTTGCGGAGAAGCTTGGAAAAAGTTCTCGCTACATCCATTTTGGCCTGACGTCATCAGATGTGGTGGATACCTCTTTGTCGCTTTTGATTCAGGAGGCAGGTGTTATTTTGCTCGCGGATATTCGAGACCTGATTAAGGCTCTGAAACGCAGAGCGCAGGAGAACAAAGGGTTGGCGACGATCGGACGCTCGCACGGGATATTTGCGGAGCCCACAAGCTTTGGTCTTAAGTTCTTGGGTTGGGCTTGTGAATGGGAGAGAAACCAGGCGCGCCTCAAGCAGGCGCTTGAGGGGCTTCGTTTCGGGAAACTTTCAGGCGCCGTCGGGGTCAGCCCTCATTGGAAACCCGCTTTCGAGATTCGTGTTTTGGGCCGTTTGGGGCTGAAGCGCGAGCCGGTAAGTACCCAGATCGTTCCTCGAGATCGTCATGCAGAGTTGTTTAATGTGATGGCCCTTTGTGGCAGTTCTCTTGAGAGGATGGCCGTTGAACTCCGACACCTTCAACGCTCTGAAGTGGGAGAGGTTGTCGAGTCTTTTGCCAAAGGTCAAAAAGGTTCAAGCGCAATGCCGCATAAGAAGAATCCAATCTCTTCAGAAAATATTGCGGGGTGCGCGCGGTTGCTCAGGGCTTACGCGCAGGCGGCGTTAGAAAATGTCGTGCTCTGGCATGAGCGCGATATGAGCCACTCCTCGGTTGAACGGGTGGCGTTTCCGGACGCGACGATTTTGTTAGATTATACTCTTCACCGGATGACCGGGATTATATCGGGACTTGAAGTGAGAAAAGATCGAGTGGCGGCGAATCTTGCGCTGGCCGGGCCGACTGTTTTTTCGGGGCATGTGCTGTTGGAGCTGGTGAAGCAGGGCGTGAGTCGTGAGAGCGCGTATGCGTGGATTCAGGCGTGTGCGTTGCCTGCGCTGAGTGCGCCTGTGGGAGAAGGCGCCAAAGTTTTTTTAGAGAACTTGAAGACGCATGGGGAGGTTTCGCAGCGGGTTTCGGAGCGTCGGCTTAAGGAAATCCTTTCGGTTTCAAATCAGTTGAGGCATGTGCCTTTGATATTTAAGGCTGCAAAATCGGCCGCGAAATCCAAATGAAGTTTCGAGAGCTCATCTCCTGTGATTCTGGCCAAGCAACTGTGGAATATGTTGTTATGCTCGCGGTGGCGGTCAGTCTGCTTTTGATCATGATCAATGTTTTTTTGAAGCCTTTTTTTTTGAAGCTCAAAGATAGAGTGTCTGGGAGGTTTAGCTCGTTCTTTTTTGCAGGGGATTTGCACAAGTTTCCGATTAAGAAGTGAGGGGGAACAAACGGATTGGTTAACCAAAAAGGACTAGGGGGGGGGGAGGGGGGATTTGGAGCTAACCAATCCGTTTGTTGTCTCTATCTATTGCAGCGGGTGTGCCAGGGGTTTGAAAAAGTTTTTTTAGCTGTCATCGCAGGTGATTACGCCGTTTACTCTCGCAAATGGCGATTGAGCTGGAGTGTCTCCCTTTTGGTCGGTTTGGGTTTGCTGTGTCCTGTTTGGTCAAAATAATTGATTTCAAAGCACTCCGAAAACAAGGAGTTACCCGTGAAGTGTCAAACGATTAGGCGATCTTAAAAATTCTAGTCGTCAGCCTTATCGGGAAACTTACTTCGCAGTAGTCGTGGGAACAGAAGCGATCCCGCGTGAGGCACCGCCGCCTTTTTTGCCTGCGAAGCCTACCCATTTGCCCTGCCCGCCTCGGGAGGCGCTGTAGAGCTTCTCAAGGATCGCTTTGTCGATCTGTCCGGGATAAAACTTCATGTCCTCGACGTAGAGACCGACCTGCGCATCAGGCTTTGGAGACGCATCATCCTTATCGGCGTCGCAATCGGTACCACAGTCTGCGCTCATGGGATTGTACTGATAGATCCCCACCCCGAGTAGTAGGATCGAAAAATAGGGTGCACCCGTTTGCGGGTTGTAATACTCGATGACCCCGCTTCGTTTTTGCTCTTTCCCGTTGGCGCCGGCCACCATGGTGTCAGCCCAGGCCTGGAAGCCGGGAGAGCCGCCCAGCGGGAGATGAATTGAGAGGTTAGGAATTTCGAGTTTTGCAGGCTCTTTTTCGTAATCGCGTTTAGTGCCGACGTCATCCTTCACCACGCCCTGTTTGATGGTGATCGCATCAACCTTGGCTATTCTCTTGGTATCTTCGTCGAG
>CAIRTR010000247.1 GCA_903881565.1 Oligoflexia bacterium
ACCGAAGTTCGCATCGCAGCGGACGGCAGCCAAACGCGTAGGTCTTATCAAATGAGCATGGGGCTTGGGGGTCACGCCGCTATCGCCCGCGCCCGAATGCTCACGAAGCTGGGCTACAACGTGGGCCGGCCCACCCATTTTGAAAGACTCAACGTAAGATTCAAAGACGAAAAAGAGCGAGATGATTTTTTGGCTGCCTTAAGTGATCAGACCCTGACCGCCCGCAAGCGCTGGTTAGAACAAACGCCCGTGCGCGCAGAAGTTGAGCTTCACGATGTCGTGCTGGAACCTGCGCAGGTGGACGTGCAGCGGGTGCATTGGGGGGCGATCCCTCGGGGTTTTCTTAACGGCAGGCGAGCCCTGCGTGCGTTGATTGTGCCGCTCGTGTTGATGGATATTCCCGAAAGTATCAATCTTTTTGCCTGGGAGTTTGGCAAATCGGTCTCTGACCGCGTGCTGCTTAATCACGCCTATGCCGAAAACTTTGCGGAAGCCACTTATGAGGACGCGCGCTGGATTGCGCTGAAGATCGCTCGCTTGACGCGTGAGGACCTTGCCGCGTGTCTGGCTGAAGCAGGCTACCCTAGTGACGTCGCGGATCTTTTACTTGAAAAAATCGTTGCCCGAAGGAACCATCTGGCCGAGCTTTTTGGAATTGCAGGTAAACTTTTCTATGACTTGAAGCTTACACGCGGCGCAGTTGTGAAGGGCAAGCTCACGCGCGAAGCCTACGATCATCACGCTGAGCGGTTTACCTATGGGGATCCTGAATCTCCGTTGAATAAGTGGGAACTGGGCCGGTTGGCCGTTTTGAAGGGAATCTCAGGAATTCTGAAAACCTTAACTTCTCAGGCCAATAAGCAGCTCGTGTTCTCGGGTGCCGATCAAGTGGCGCAATCCCATCAAAAGGAAATCGAAACAAAAGTCATGCAGCAACTCAGGGAGCATCCCAATTCTCCGGTTCAGTTTCCGGTGTCTTCATGGGGTGGGCCGGTGGGTGGATTTTCGATCACGGCGGATCGGGATGTGATCACGGGGACCTATTTTGGCAGTGAATCCAAAGTGCAGCTCGTGGATACCATCGGGTTTTCCGCACAAGCGGGCTGGTTTAGCGGGATCGACGGTTTTCCCGCGCTCTCTCCCACCGCGCTTGCTAACGTAAATATTCAACGCAACTACATTCACGTGCGTCCTTTGGCGGACATGAAGATGGCGCTCAAAGCGCCTTGGAGTTCTTTTTATGTTCCCAACTTCATGAGCAAGCTGGGCGATGTTTTAGCTGAAGACGCAAAAACGGGGGAGCTCAAGGATTTTCTAGATCAGTTAGCTGAGGGCGAAATCTTCATGGTCACCGATACGCTCGTTGCGGGCGTTCATGGGTCTGTGAAGCTCCCGATTGGACCGCTAGCGGCGCTTGCGGTCGTGGGACCGATTCCGGCTGTGGGTGCGGCGGCAAATGTGCAGGCGACCATAATGCGGAGAACGACTTTTCTGCGTACTGCAAAGGGAATTCAAGTGTATGTCCAGGCGGCCGAGACGGCGCTCTGGGATGTCGCCTTAGATGTTAACTGGTGGATTAGTTTTGTGCGAGTGGCGCATGAACAGAAGTGGAGCCGCGGCAACACTCAGGCATTCAATTTTGATTTTCCGCGCGAGACGGTTGATGAGTCCGAAAGACTTGCCCGTGCGTTGAGCGTGTTGCTGAAGTCTAACGAAACGGAGCTTTTGGAAGACGGATTTGCGCACTTTAAGATCGCCCACCAGCTGGATGCGCAGGCGGAGCGTGCCAATCTGCTTTGGCATCGGTGGTTTTCGATCGCGGAGGACCACGTGTTGAAGATCCGGCCTGTTTTGAGTACGGGCGAAGAGGGTGTGGAAAAAACGCTGTTTTCCAGCAAAATATCGGGAGTCATTGGCAAGGCGCTGCCGGCGTTCTTTTCGGAGTTTTTAGCGCGTATCTTTGGCTTCAACTCGGCGCCGAAGAGTGACTCGAATCCTGCCGATTCTTTTTTGGGCAGATCCCAATGGGATACGGTGAGCACCGAAGCAGATCTGACTGCCGGGGCGGAGTTTGCGCCTGTGGCTTCCATTGAAAAGAATTGGTCGGGTTGGCTTTTGACCAAAGCCAAGATGTCTGGGATCTTTGATGAGCTCGAGGGCTGGGCTAAGCCTCTGAATGGGGGGCATGGGCTTATCAGGCGCGATGAATTTGCTTCGACAAAATGGCTGGAAATGTACGCCATTAACGGCCGTTTCGTGATCTACCCGTCTGGCTTGAAAACTTTGGAGAAGTCTTTTGTCGCACCCAAGGTTCGCGAGGTTTTGGCCCGCATGGTAGAGATTGAGGGCCGGACAAACTATAAAGTCTGGTGTCAAATGAATCACCGTGATCCGGATGCCGCCGACGAAACAAGCGGGAGCTTCGTCTATTCGGAGCTCGAGGGTAAGAGTCGGGTGTTTTTGCCTTGTGTGACACCTTGGATGAGAACCGTTCTTCAGCAGCGGCGCGAGTTATTAAAAGGCGCGGCCGTGAGCGAAAAGGATTCTCGGGATCGGGTCAGAGCTTATACTCAGATTCTAAACGCGCTTGAAATCAAAGGGGGCGTTGGAGCGATTGCAAAACTCCTGGAGCGTCGCGACTGGTTTTATCAAATCCGCGTTCAGGGTTATCGCAGAGGGGATGAAAACGGAGATACGGCCTATCTTTCGGATCTTTTGGGTGAACCGCAGACAGGCGCGACCGTAAGTTATTTTCAGGATCTCACGGATCGCTATCATTTGATGGGGCATGAGGTTTATGCCCGCTACCTGAGCGAGGGGTATTGAGATGAGAAATCTTTCCCCTCTTCGCCTTTTGCTTTTGTGCCCAGGTCTGTTCGTCTCGGTGGCATCGGCGCATCAGACCTATGAGCGCTCAGAACAATGGGGGCTTAAAAATCAAGGAAAGCCGATTTCAGTTTTTGCGGGAGATTTAAAGACGGATGTGCTCACGGCCCGAGTCGGCGAAGATATCGATCTTGAGGATCTCGATCTCTTTATTGTGGCCTCAAGGTTAAAGTCTGTTCGAGTCGCCGTGCTGGATTCGGGTGTCGACGTGACCCACCCGGGACTCCAGAACCGCCTTGTTTTAGATAAACAGCTCGGGGACGTCACCGATCAAGTGGGGCATGGCACTCATGTCTCAGGCATCATTGCCGCTCAAGATGACGGGCATGGCGTGGTGGGAGTTGCGCCCAATGCATTGATTTTACCCATTCGTGTGATTGATAAAGCGCCTCAGGCGCCTGTGCGGCCCCAAGCGCTTCAAAGTGGGGGATTCGGAGCATTCTTAGATCGAATTACCAAGGGAATCCGACTTGCGACGAAGCTTCAGGCGCAGGTCATGAACCTCTCGATGTCTTGGCCAGAGTTGCCGGATACGGCTGATTTTTCTGATTTTGAAAAAGCGGTGGCCGAAGCGCGAGCACAAGGCATTATCATTGTGGCGGCGGCTGGTAATGATTCAACTCCGGCTCGCGTATCTCCTTGTCAGACGACGGGCGTGATTTGTGTGGCAGCCCACGGCCCTGATGGGGCTCTCTCTCATTTTTCAAATTACGGAAGTTTCGTGGAACTCGCGGCCCCCGGCGTTTCAATCTTAAGCGCCTGGCCTGTCGCGATTGCGCGCAAAAAGGGCTCGGTTTTTGGGGAGTTTTCGGGCTACGAGATCAAGGATGGGACTTCGATGGCGGCGCCGTTTGTGACGGGCGCTGCGGCTTTGCTTTTGGGAGCGGGGTATTCAAGCGACGAGGTGGTCGCAAGATTGTTACTGGGTTCGCGTGGTTTGCATTCGCTTTCGGAGAAATCCGTGCAGTTTGGCAAGCTCGATGTTCGGGGCGCGCTCAGCGTATATCCCAAACCTTTGATTTTGCCCCTTCAGAAGAGGCCGATTCGCTTGAGCTGGGATCAGGTGAGCGGGGCGTTGCCGTTTGAAGTGAAGCTGAAGAACAATTGGGTCGAGAGCGGAAAAGTGAGTGTGCGGGCACGGCTTTCGCAGAGTTCCGCGTTGGCCCAAGTGTCACTTGAAAATGCTGTTTTTGAGCACTGGAACTCCGGCGAGCAGAAAACATTGAAGGGCCGCGTGCAGATCTTGGATTCGGCACGTTTCGAAGGCCGGTTTGATCTTCAACTTGAGATTGTGAGTGAGGATGAAGAGGGAAAACTTCAAGATCAGTCGTTGCAGCTTCCGATGGATGTGGTGGTGCCGGTGGGACTGAATTCCGCGGCGGGTTTTCGTGAAGTTCCGATTGAAAGTTGGCTTGGGTCAGCGGTGAAAAGTGGGGCTCAGTTTAGATCAGTTGTGGGGGATCCCAGGAGTTTGATTGCGCTTGAGGCTGATTCAAAAGGGTTGAAACTTTCCTGGCTTGAGCAGACGAAGGATTTGGACCACAAGTTTGTGGTTCGGGCGCAGACTCTAATGGCCGCGCCTAAGGGAGAGCTGTTTGCGATTCACAGACTTTTTTCGGGCGAAAAGAATGGATCTGCGGAATTTGTTTTTGTCTATCAAAAGTCCGCGCCTAACGGCGCGCAAGGGTTTCATTTTGAGGTTTTTGATTCGGGACTAAAAGCCTCTGATGCGAACTCAAAACTTTTGCCAGATTATGTTCCACGTGCGGTGGCGTTTCCCGAGAACTTTCAATGGGGGCGTTTGAAGGGGGCAAAGGGAGATATGGCCAAGTTGCCGGTCTGGGTGGGGCTTGGACCTTCGGCTGATTCAATCGGAAAAACCCCTGTTTTGGATCCTTGGGACAAGATGGCGGGTCCGGAGCAGAATCCGGTGGCGGCAGAAAAAGATGCACCAGATTTGCGACTTTACGCTTTGGGGAGTGAGGGTCTTAAGGAGATTGCGGCTCCCAAAGAAATGGGCGTGGTCTCACTTTTTCCTCAGAGTGAAGAATCTCGTCGGCGGGGAGAGGTTTTTGTTTTATTGCGAAAAGGGGAAGGGGCGTTGGTCTCCTATTTTCGTGGACGGTTTTGCGAGGGAGAGTGGGTAGGGATTGCGCCTCTATCGATGGATAAAACCAGGACACTGTTTGGTCTTCAAAATGTTTTAGAAGTGACCCGTTTAGATGGGGATATGAGTGCCGCGGCACTGAGGGATCTCGTGTTTTTTGGGCCCAGCAACGAAGGCGTGATTCGTGCGACGATGCTTCCGGGGGGGTCGGCTTTGCCCGCCCTTCGCGATCAGAAACTTAAATCCTTAAGCTCAAGTGATGTGGCGCTCTCGGGTCTGGGTGCTTTTTTGAAGGATGGCGCGCCCTCGTACTTTATACAGACACTTTATGATTTGCAGTTTCATGATCTTGGGCAGGGTGAAGTCGCGCGAACGACGTTAGGGCGGTTTAGTTTCCTGCCGGGCCTTGTATCCAAAGCGAGATATTTTCCAGTCGTGGTGGGAGCGGCTTCAGGCGGCGAAATGCCCGCGATGCTTTTGCCCTCAGGATTTGGACCCTTTCCAGGGCTTGAAGTGATTGTGCCTCAATATCAAGAAGGGCATCTCCAGAGTTTGGTACGACCTGCGCGGTTTCGATTTGAAGAGGGGCAGGGGTGCGAAGGCCTTCCGACACCAAGACGGTTGGAGGGGGGCGCGTCTTCTCTTCTGTATTTTTGTGGGGATCGGTTTGTAGAAGTGAAGTTGGAGTTGTAAAATCCACGAAATTCGGAGGACGCGCGTAAGGCGGCGCAAACCCGGCCGTGCGAAGTGAACTCAAAACTTTTCCCAGAATGGTGACGTCGATTCCGCGTGCGACTCCAAAAGTCTCTAAGAAGTTCTTGGTGAAATAGTTTGAGCGCACCCGAAATTCCCGTCCCCAAGTCACAAGCCTCGAATAGAGAACCTGAACAACCACCGAAGGTGCATGAGGCCCCCGCGTCCATAGGAACATGCTGGGGCAATCATACTCCCTTGTTTTGTGACGATATCTAGGTGCGCTGGCAGGCAAAGTCCCGCATTATTGCTGAAATATTGGAAAAATGACTTTGTGATTAATAATTGACCATTCAACTCTTGCGAAGCTGTTCGTCGAGGATTATGGTGTCCCAAAATGCGTCGGTATACAGGCAAGCAGTATTGGATTACAGCATTTATTGGCGTGGCCTTGTTGCGTTTTGTCTCGATTATTCCGTTTGTAATCGATGATGACGAAGCGTGGTGGGCTGTATCTGCACGCGCGCTTAAAACCCCCTGGGAGTTTTATTTCCGCGCCGTCGACGTGAAGCCCCCAGGGATTGTCTGGTTCTACTACTTTGTTGATCGTATCGTTCACTGTGCCTGTGATCCCCGGGTCACCCGGGCGGCTTTTATTTTGCTCCTTGTAGGGGCAGCATTGTGCCTCCGCTGGTTATTGCCGCGTTTGTCTGCAGGGGCGGCCGGGGCGGCAGGGAGCTCTAAAAAGGGATGGATCGCAGCGACTCTCTTTGTTCTAGGGACGGCAATGGGGCTTCCAAAGCTTTTTACGATTACGGGCGAAGGCCTCATGACTCTATTCGTGGTTGCGGGTTATTCTCTGGCTTTTGTTCCGGCGGTCTCAACGGCAGTGCCTGGGATTTACCTTCTCTCAGGCGCTTTGCTCGGCTGCGCTATCCTGGTTAAACAAACTGCGATCCTGTTTGCGATTCCGATTCTTTTTTGCAGGTTTCCCAAACGATTTACGTCTTTCCAAATCGGGCAGTTTCTGTTGGGCTCTCTGCTCGTGGTCGTTCCTGCCCTCTGGGCGGTTGATCCCGCGACTTTTGTTTATTGGAACTGGACCTATCCGAGTGAGGTATTGATTTCGGTCCGCGACCGCCTCTTTGATTCGAACAAGCAGCTTGGGATAAGTCTGCTGCTTTTTGGGGTGGCACTTTTCCCGATGATTCAATGGGCGAGCTCAGCACTAAGATCCGGAGCTGCTGGGGGAAGATCTGAGACCTCTGCGCCCGCCCTCAAGGCTTTGATCCCGGATTGGCTTCGGGATTTTAGAGTACTTTGGCTCGTATCAGCCACTTTCGTGATGTTGGTGGGCCGCGGGCTGTTTCTGCACTATTTTGTGCCGATGATTGCACCACTAGCCCTTCTTGCTGCGGAGTCGCCCGGGGCCGCTCGTGAAAAAAGTTTCGGATTGAAGTGGATGATGGGGTGCTACGGTCTGAGTGCGGCTTTTCTGCTTTTTCAAGAAACCGGGATCTTGTGGACCACGGATTTGCCTTACTTCAAGTCTGTGGGCGAAGTGATTCGGTCTAATGTGCCCGCGGATAAACGCATCTTGGTCTGGGGTGGATCCACCTTGCCTCTGAGCTATTCGGGTAGAAACTATGTGACGCGCTTTGTGGTACCGCGTTTCGGCACACTCCCTTATTCGACACGGGCTACTGAAGAAGTGTTTCATCGAGAGCTTCTTGAAGATCGCCCTTTTATGATCGTGGATCTGCATGAACGCGCTGATAATCGGTTTAACAATCCCATTGAGAGTGACACGGTTGTTACCGAGATGATCAAACAGGAATTTCATCCCTATTTTGCCACGAGGATTCCGTGGGCGAAATTTTATCTCAGGGAGGCGCCGCCTGCGGGCTCTGAGCTCAGGCCGGTTTTGAATTCCGCAGCACTTGAGGCTCTTTCAGAGCCCTTTCCTGCGGCTGAGAGGCCGTGGGAAGTGCTGGCCAATCCACCGCGCAAGGACTCCATAGTGGCTTGGTGGGATTGGGAACGTCAGGTTCGTGCGCGCTATGGCGCTGAATTGCTGCAAGCTCAAGGTTCGAGTGCTGAGGTTCGTGCAAAAGCTCGCAGGTTGCTCCGGCAGCTGGATCGGGAGCCGGCGAGTTCATCAGCTGCCGACGAAATGGAGCAGTTTGTGGCTCAATCGGAAAATCTTCCTACCCGCTCAAGACTCTGGTGGCTGCAACTCGCGTTTGTCAAATTGACGCCCAAGGCTTGGAGCCCTGAAGTTCCCGCTATAAGGGCGATCAGTTCTATCGTGCCTCCCGGTGAGCGCATTCATCGCGAATAAGATTTAACGTACTAAAATGAAATCCGTGTAATCCGCGACGCTTTCACTCTGAGTCTGATCTCCATCGGTCGAGAGTCCGATTCCAACAAAATCCGGGACATCGCCTTTGGGATCTCCGCCGCGAAAATGTTTCAAAAAAGTTTCCCTGAGCTCCACTTTTTCCGTGCGCCAGGTGTTCAGTGGCCCGCCTGATTCACGAATGACCGTGTCCCGAACGAGAAACAGACCGTGCCTTTGATCGCAAATCGCGTTTTTAGGTCCCACTGCACTCCAGACGTATTTTAGCCCGTACCAACGCAGCCCACTTTTCCACATGAGATGCACGCCGGCAGCCGAGTCTGCCATGTCATGAACGCATTCATCTCCCCCTTTCGGGAGTACTTGCGCCCGCCATTTCCACTCGACCGCTTTGAGTTGCTTTTTATCGGTGCTCTCGATGGCGTAGCCGACCATGGCGCTATCCATTCCTGCCTGATAACGAGCGCGTAAGTAGGGGAGTGTGGGATCGTTGATAAAGGTGTAGTAATTAATATCGCCTGACTCGCGTTTGATCAGTTCCCACTTTGACATGTCCAGTTTGAGGTGGATTTTGAGAAGTTCTTCAGATGGCGTTGGGGATGGGGTAGGCGTCGGGGAGGCTGAAGCAGCAAAGGACAGTTGCGCCACCCCAAAACAAGTTGCTATCAAGGTCAGAAGTGTGAGGCGAGAGCGGCTCATGATTTTGTCCCCGTTGTTTTTCGTATTTTTTTTCGCACTTTTTCCAGGACCAGCAGAAAAGAGGGGAGCGCAAAAATCGCAGCTGCCACACAGGTCAATTCACCCATGACGGCCAAAGTGCCAAAGCTGACAAACCCTTGGTTGCTTGCGATCAGTAGCGAAGAGTACCCAATCACGGTCGTGAGACTGCAGAGCATCACCGCTCCGCCGGTGTTTCGGATTACGTTGATGATGTCTGCGCCTTTTTCCTGCCGGTAGCGTTGAAAGATATTCACACCATAATCGACTCCGATGCCAAAGGTAATGGGGAGTGCAATAAAGTTTAAGAAATTAATTTTATGGCCAAAGCCCAAGATAAATCCAGCAAGCCAGATACCTCCAAGGATCAAAGCGAAGAGGCAAAGGTAAATGGTTCTAAAATCACGAAACAAGACAACAACCAGCAGGACCACGGCGAGAAACGCGCACAGAGTTGCTCGCGGTCCCTCGATCGCGATTGCAGTATTCATGTCGTACGTGATCGCAAGGGAGCCGGCAACTGGCGTCCCTGGCCTTCCAACATCTGCAGCGGCGCGAACATTTTCGGTAAATATCTTGAGGTTATCGCCTAAGGATAGGGATTCTTCCATGGGGGGCTCGACCAGCACCAAATTACCGATGGCGCCCGATCGTTCCTTGAATTTCTTCAGTATAAGCTGGGGCAGGTCAGATTCATGCACCTCTTGAAGAGCGGACGTGTTGAGTAAGGGTGCGACCTTGGCTTGGTCCGCGGGACTTAAACGCGCGAAAAGACTGGGGGGAAGAATGCGATGAATTTCGTTTAAGATTTTGATCTTGTTCGCCTGGTCTCTGGGGATAAAATCTGCAAGGGTTTGGACGCTGGCAATTAAGGACGCGCGTCCCTCCGTTTGCTGCTTCTTGCGCAAAAATGCAGCAATCTTTTCTCCCTCATCACGCTCTTTTGCAAGAATGACGGTGGGGCTCATGTAGCGCTGAAAGATTTTGTCCAGATAATTCACGGCATAGTAGTAAGAACCTTGGGTCATGCAATGGCGATCTCGTAACTTTGAGAGATCACTCTCAAGAATCGTGTGCTTGTCAAAGCGGCTGAAAGTGGCGACAGATACGAGGGTCAGAGTGAGGGTTGTTGCGAAAACTATTCCAGGAAAACGAGCAACGCCATTTGCGATGAGTCCTGAAACAAAGTTGCGTTGGGGCTCGGGTTCTGCATGAAAAAGGGGTTTAAAGCGTTCAAATAAAGTCAGATAGGCGGGGATCAACGTGTAGGAGCTCAGCCAACAAAGGATCATCCCCATGAGTCCGATGATCCCAAATTGGCTAAAGCCCCGAAAGCTTGTCAGGATGAGTGATCCGTAGGAGAGGCTTGCGGCAAGCGCCGCCGTTAGGGTGGCAGTTGCGGTTTGTGACATCGCCGTTTCAATGGCGACTTCGTGAGGTCGACCTGCACGGCGCTCTTCGACGTAGCGGGCGAGGAGGATGATGCCAAAATTGATTCCATTGCCGATCACAATGCTTCCCATGAAGGCGGAGTTGGCGTTGAGATAACCTACCGCAAAGTAGGAGACGCCAAAGCTCCAAAATACCCCTACCAGAAGACTCGCAATGAGCGAAATCGTGCTCCTTAAGTTTCGAAAATAAAGTAGCATGGCTATTCCGACCAACAGGCAAACAATGGCGGTTGAAAGCTCAAGATCGGCAACCAGCGCGCCATGCTCTTCGATCATGTCCTCGACGCCGCCGGCGAAGTGGTACTCGAGATCGGGCGAGTAGGACTCAGGTTTTAGCTTTTGAATGGCACTGATGACCTGGTTCCTAAATTCATTGGAGTGGTCTACGCCGAATGATTTTCCGGGCATATAGACCAGGATCGCTCGAGCCGTTTCGTCAGCGGTCGCGTAGTAGCCGCCCGGATATTTTGCGTAATCGCGGGTTCGACCTTCGTACTTTGCTCTGAGTCCATCAATATCGATGTTGGGCTCGGGAATCACAATTCCGTTAAAAATATTTAGCGGATTGCGAAGCTCGCGCTCATAGCTGACTCGCTCCCGAAGGTAGTCGCGGACCCGGATCAGATCGGGGGTTTCGATGTAAAGGGCCAGGCGTTTTTTAAAGAACGCGAGCTCTTCGTCGATCTTATATTCGACAATTGAAACCACTGAAGACGGCAATTGTTTCAAACTCCCGGCTAAATCATCAACGAACCGTTTGCTGGCCTTGGTGTCCTTGGAGAGGATAACCACGATCAGGTTATCAACCGATTCAAGTCGACCGGATACTTCGTTGAGGTCGAGCACACTCCGAGATTTTGCAGGTAAGAGCTCTTCGAAATCAGTCCGCAGGTTTTTGAAGAGCTGGATCGAAAAATACCCGGCGGGCAGACAGAGCCCGGTGCCAAGGAGTGCGACAGCCAACGCGTGTTTAATTATGAAGCGTGAAAGACGTTTCACAGGTGGGCCGTCCCTAGATATAGGGGGCTAAGCGGGCTGAGCATGGTTGGAGGTTACACCAAGTTTGGCGGGCTCAGCAATGGGTAAACGGATTTTTGAATTAGGCAAAGTGAAGCTCATGTTGAAATAACCGAAACAAAGCAATATTCGATCGCCCCAAAAGAGTTTCGTAGCTTTCGCAGGCGCCTCGCAGGCGAGATTGCTTTTCAACTCACTTGCCAAGTACTTCACCAAGAATTTTCTCGAGACTTTTGGGGTTGCTCGCGGAAGTGATGGCGTCATGCTTGGTAAAGTCCTGAGCTCATTGCGAGCCGCAGGTTTTGCTCCGCCTTAGATTTAGTGAGTAGATCGAATTATCCGCTTGATCCTTGCTCATGTGCTCAATATTGTTTGAACGAAGGAGATTATCTTTGAACAAAAACACCTTGAGTTGGATTCTCGCCGTTACTATCACCCTAGGCGCCGCGGCCTATCAGCGCCTCACTGGTCCCACTTATCCCTTGAGAGGCAAGGTTGCGCTCGCGGATCGAGAGCTCACCTACAAACTTCCCCGCAGTCACGGCGGCGAGGACGATCAAGAAGTAAAGATCGATGATCCAGGTACCAAAGCTTTTCTGATCTATCGCCGGTACAAGACTCAAGACGATTTTACCCGAATTGAAATGAAACCGCAAAACCAGGAACTTCTCGCAGCCCTGCCTCATCAACCTCCCGCGGGTAAACTCGAGTACAATATCTTGATCGAAGATCGCGGCACCCTCGTCCCGGCCGTTGCGAAAGAATCCGTTGTCATCCGATTTAAGGGCGCGGTCCCGCCTTGGGTTTTAATCCCTCATATTTTCTTTATGTTTTCGGCGATGCTGCTCTCGAACCGAGCCGGGATCGAAGCGCTTTTTAAGGGCCAAAGTATGCGCAACTACGCGATTCGTACGACTGCTGCATTGTTCTTGGGTGGCATGATCCTAGGCCCTTGTGTGCAAAAGTACGCGTTTGGAGAGTTCTGGACGGGGATCCCCTGGGGTTGGGATCTAACGGATAACAAAACGCTTGTGGGGATGATCGGTTGGTTTGGGGCGCTTTTTATTGTCACCCTTAAACCTCGTTTTGCGCGCTCGGCACTCATCACTGCGGCGCTGATTCTTTTAGGCGTATATTCAATCCCCCACAGCATGAAGGGATCGGAGCTCGATTATTCAAAGGGCAAAATCGTAACCGGGCAATAGATTAAATCCAGCTCCGAAACCACATCCAATTCGTAAAGCTCGCAGCAGGGATTTTAAGGCCCGCAAGAATTGGAAAGAAATAAATGAAAAGCCCCAAGCTCGACCCCAGATACGCCCAACGGACCCAGGGAATAAACTCTTTGGAGAAGCGAGATTCGAGCCAATCAAAAGTGGAGGCAATCGCAAACGAAAGCACCATCCCTGCGGGATAGTAATAATAGTAAAACGAAATTTTACGCGGAATCACCATCCAGCATACGAAAAAGGCGCCATAAAAAGCCAGAATCATAAAGGCACTCTTGCTGCGGGTGAAGAGCCACTGGAGCGCACAAACCAAGATAGCGAGAAGGCCCGTCCACATAATCAGAGGATTGCCCAGCAGTAGCACCCCGCGGACCCATTCTTTATTCGCACCTTCGGTGTTGTAGGCGTACCAAATCGGGCGATGAAGGGTTGGCCAATCCCACCACTGACTCATATAGGGATGCGTGTTCACCACGCGCAATTGGCCACTATAGGCTTTGGTTTGCATCGTAAAAAGATCCCAGAAACCAAGATTGTTGCCGTCGACAAAATAATACGGGATATATGTCATGAAGTAGACGGTCAAAGGGATGAGCCCGAAACTTAGAATCCAGTCGCGCTTACGCATTCCGCTAAAAAGTTTAGGGGAATACCAATCCTGCTCCGAGGCATCTGAAAAGCTGACGCCCTGATGCTTGAGAAAATACACAAATCCGACAAGCGTCATGCAGGTAACCCAGGGGATCACGCCAAACCATTTGCAGGCCGTGGCCAAGCCCAGCATGAGGCCCGTGAAGCGAAAGAGTTTGCGGCTAGTGAGTGCAGGCATTTTGGACTTCCAGGCGGCGGTAAAGGCTGCGAGCCCGAAACTCAAAAAGGCGAACATAAATGTGTCGAGCATGCCGATGCGGGCCTGGACGTAAAGCAGTTGATTGCACAGAGTGAGCATCGCGACCCAAAGGGCCGTGGCTTCGGATTCAAATATAGCCAGGGCCCAGAGAAACATTCCGACCAAAGTGAGCGCGCCGAAAATGGTGCTCATGATGCGCCAGCCTACAGGGTTATCGCCGACGATCCCGATGCCCACGGCCATGAGTTCCTTGCCCAGAGGAGGGTGTTCCCAGTTCTGGTTTTCGCGGAGGTCCAGGAGTTGCTTGGCTGAAGGCACATAGTGAAACTCATCAAAGTTATGAGTAGACGGATGCTGGATGTTGATGAGAAAAAAGATTTGGGCTATGGCGTAGAGGAGTCCACAGATTTTTAGCGTTCTTCGTGATATTGCCGTGCGTGATATTTCCACAAAGAATAAGTTAGAATGCCAGAGCCAAAGGGTCAACCCTAAAGGAGATAGGCTTTATGACAGAAAATATCGAAAACAAAACCATGGGGCGCAACGAACCCTGTCCTTGTGGAAGCGGCAAAAAATACAAGCGATGCCACGGGGTGGATGCCGCTCCAAAATTGTCGGTCCCAAAAGTGAATTTAGGCGGCGCACCACTCGGAATGCCTGCAGTCCCACCGGGCGCGATGCCCTTCGGGGCATCGCCTCCGGGTTTTGATCCTTCGCAGATGGATCCGCAAATGATGCAGGATTTGGCGCAGCAATTCAAAAAATTACCCAAAGGCCAGATGCAACGACTTCAAAGCCTGGTTCAGAAGGCGATGGCCGGTCAGGATGTTTCCGAAGAAGCGGCGGCCCTTGAGGGCTCTCTGCCTGTGGAGCTTCAGACGATGCTGCAGGGTTTTTCGGGGATGGCGGCTGCCCAAGGCGCTGGCGGTGCAGGCGGTGCACAGGGTGCGCTTGCGGGTCCTGAATCTGCTTCTGAAATGTCTGAACCTAAAATGTCCGAAGAAGAAGCGCGCAAGCTCGTGGCCCAGGCGGCAGCAAAGGGCGAAATTTCTAAAGAAGAAGCCGAGAAGCTTTTGGGCGGAGACGCAACGGATGCTGCGTCTGGTGCCGCTTCAGCAGGCGCCGCTAAAAAGTGGTGGCAGTTGAAAGGGAAACGGTAATGGCCGGCAATAGCGCGATTAAAGGTGTGCCGAGACTCGTTGGCGTGATTCATTTGCCTGCCTTGGCCGGGGCGCCAGGGGCTCATGGACTGTCGCCCTCCGAAGCGCTGCAAAAAGCAGGAGCTTTGGCGGTCAAAGAAGCGCAGGTTCTGACGAAAGCCGGTTTCGAAGCGCTGATCATCGAGAATTTCGGGGATATTCCGTTTTATAAAGAACAAGTTCCGGCAGAAACGATTGCCTCGTTAAGCGTGATTGCGGCCGCAGTGCGGGAAGTGACGAAGCTGCCGCTTGGGATCAATGTCCTTCGCAATGACGCCTTTTCGGCTCTCGCAATTGCCGCCGTCAACGACTTGGAATTCATGCGCGTGAATGTGATTTCAGGTGTCGCGGCAACGGATCAAGGGATGATCGAGGGAAAAGCTGCGGAACTCTTGCGTGAGCGGGTGCGCCTTCATGCTCATGTGGCGATTTTTGCGGATGTGCATGTGAAACATGCGAAAACGATTTCATCAGAAGATGTGGGTTTGGCCGTTGAAGAGGCGGCGTTGCGCGCCGGCGCGGATGCGGTTATTGTCTCGGGTGCGACCACAGGACGGGGCGTGACTCGCTCCGTGCTCGAAGCGGCCTCTAAAGTGGCGCGCGAGATTCACGTTCCACTTTACGTGGGAAGTGGGGCAAGCAAGGAGACGCTCAAAGACTTGGCTCCTTATCTTGATGGCGTGATCGTGAGTTCCACTCTGAGGCGCGGTGGCGCGGCGGGGGCGCCTTTGGATTCGGCCAGGATCAAGGCGTTTGTGAAGGAATTTAAGAAGGTTTTTGGGAAGAAGAGACGCTGAGGCGTGCGGTGAGTCGGCTGAATTTCTCAAACAGCGAAGTTAGAGGGCTACCCTAGGGTAGGGTCGAGGTGTAACTTCGCGATCTGAGAAGTTAGCCGGGGGATTACATGAAACTGGGATCTTTGCTTCTCAAGCGACTTCAGCGACGGGTATCCCGCAAAGCGAAACCCAAAACGCGCGAGTCGCGCGCACTCGCCGTTGCAAAGCCCCCCGTGAACACCGACCCCCGCGTGCTGACCGTCGCACAATTTGTGCGCCCGAATGAAGAGCTCCGGGATAAAATCGAAGCATTTTTGCTGGATCAGCGATCCGAGCACACGAGACGAGCCTACGGAAAGGACTTGAAGCGTTTCGTGAAGTTCCTGCTTTTTCGCGAGTTCAAGCGCCAAGGCTCGCGTTCCACGAAGACACTAGATCACCTCGATCGCTCCACCGTCATTGCCTATAAAGACGCACTTCTAAGTGAAGGGCTTCAGCACACGACGATTGATCGACATCTGGCTACGCTCAGAAGTTTCTTTGGCTGGCTCGTTGAAGAGGGCGTTTTGGAGAAGAGTCCGGTCCAGAATGTGCGGTTTTTGAATCCGAAACGGATTTCTAAGACTTCAGGCTTTTCAGATGAAGAAGTCATGCAGATTTTGGCGCAGCCGGATTTGTATAGCCGCGGGGGTGCGCAGCATTTTGCGATTCTCATGATGCTGTTTTATTGCGGACTCAGGCGATCGGAACTGTGCGCACTTCGGACCTCAAATCTGGGTCTTGAGCGCAATCAGCGGGTGCTCAAACTGGTGGGGAAGGGGAATGCGGAACGCTTGATTCCGCTGGTGCCTGCGGTTTGGGGGGCTTTGGAAAAACACTTTAAGATTAGCCGCAAAGACCCCAGTATTGATGGGTTTTTGTTTTCGCCGACCCGAAACAATCGAACCAAAGAATTTGAGAAGGCGTTGGATCCCTCCGCGATCTTCTATTTAGTAAAGCGCTACGCCAGGCTTGCCGGAATTCAAAGGCGCGTGTCTCCCCATTCATGTCGGGCGACCGCGATTTCTAATGCGCGGGATCATAACGTGCCTGATCGGGCGATTCAAGAGTTCGCCGGTTGGGCGACACCCGACATGATAACGCGCTACGATAAACGAAAGAATGCGGTCGAAAAATCCGCCGCCCATTGGATCAAATACAGCAATTGACACGACCGCTTGGGCCGGGTATTTCAGGCGAATGTTTTTGAAGAATTTTTTGTTTATAAGTGGAATGTTATTTTTGGTTTCCGCCCCAAATGTCGGTGCGGCTTTGGTGCCTCAAGTACTTGAAGCGCCTCGCACAGGCTCATTGATCATGACCCCGGCTCTTGCGCTGAAGCTTGAAAATTCGAGTGAAGATTATGTTTTGTTGCAAGTCTGGACTCCGGCTTGTGCATTGTGCGCGCAACAGTTTGAAGAGCTGAACACGACGTTTGATCTGGCCGCCGAAAAAGGCAAAAGTCTGCTTGTTTTAGGCGTTCCCGTACAGGGCACCGAAGTGGAGTATCTTACGTTCCTGGAGCGCCATCGCCCCTCTTTTGATCAATGGGTTGCTGATGATGAGTTCTTAAAAAATCTACAGGTCGTCTCACAGGGGGACAAGAACCCTTATCTTTTGCTCTTGGATCGGAGCCGTCACGTGGTGAAGCGTTGGCGGGGCGTGGTCGGGCACAAAGAGATCTTGGGCGCGATCAAGGGGTAGCCTACTCCTAAGTTAAGGGTTCTCTCGACGACCGCAATAAACTGGGATCGCCATCTCCCATACTCCGCAACGCAACAGGGGTGCCGTACAGCATTAAGTGTCGTGTGGGTCGATTTTATGGTGTTTCTTAGTGGATCTAAAAGAGTTGCAAGTCTATAAACTGTCAATGTTTTTTCCATGCGACCATGAATTATGTAAAGCATGCCGCAGAGGATAAAGTCCATTGGTCTCAAATACTTGACTAAATTTGTTTTATTTTGTTAACTCTGCTGCCCTGTCATGGCATAATTTAGACTAGTCATGACTGGGTTACTGCGGAACGTAATCTCAACCTTGTCTTTTGCCAAGTCCCGGGCGTCTTCTTGGACGTTTTCGGGCCTCGCCTTTTTCCCGCTTTTGGGTTCACTCACTCTCTTGTCCGGCCTCTCGGGTTGTAAATTTGAATCCTCCGATCAGCAAACTCCTCCGGATCCCAAAGCGGTCGAAATCACGAAAGACGTCAAATCGATTCCTTCAGTCACCGCGGCACTCACGACAATCAAAGGCAAGGACGGCGTTTCCTTAAGCTGGGAACTTGCAAAAGATGGCAACGCCCAGCCAATCACGAAGTACAATATTTATCGGTTTTCGTCGGACCGTGTCTGCCCCCTGGATCCGGTGAAGATCAAGAAACTCTCTCGTCTGGTCGAATCCAAATTCGAAGCCAAAGAATCTCCCGCAATCTATCTTGACGCCAAGGCCTCCGTTTCCAAATACAACTGTTACACGGTGATTCCGATCTACAAGGCGCTTGAAGCGATTGCGGCTGCCAATGGCAGCGCGGTGCCACCCGTTGGATCAGTCCTCCCTTCGGTGAGCAGCGAGGATTTTGGGAACGTGTCGTTAGGAAATATTTCGACGAAGACCATCACGCTGAGTTCGGGCACTGCGGGGTATATCGCCGCTTTGTCGGTTTCTGTTACTGATCCGCAACTCGCCATTGAAAATAATACTTGCGGTGACACCCTCGAACCCGGTGTGTTGGATCCCAGTTCCACGTGTTCGTTTGATTTGCTCTATGAACCATCGGCTGAAGCAACACAAGCGTTGCTCACGGATTCGCTCGTCGTTTCATTTACCAATGGCGCAGCTGTGAAGACCTTAAATCTTGCGATTAAGGGCAAACGCGTTTCGCCTGCGGTGCTGAATGCCTCCCCTTTGACTTACGACTTCGGTAATCTCACGCTGAATTCGGGTGGCACTCACGTCTTTACGCTCACCAACGGCGGGGATTCTCCTGCGACGGATGTTTACATCGCGCTCACGGGCTCAGGCTATGCGCTCTCAAGTTCAACCTGCGGGACACTTGCTGCGAAAAAGGTGATTGCACCTTTGGGCACTTGCAGGTTTACCGTCGCTTTTGAACCTAAAGCAGTTGGGGCTGCCACGGGGAGTGTGGCGTTACATTACAACGACGGGATTCAGGATCAGGCAAGTGCTGTGACGGCTTCGGGTGTGGGGATTATGCCTGCATCCCTTGCCTTTGCTCCCACGTTAAAGGATTTTGGAGAAATCACTTTGGGCGCAAGCGCCTCAGAGACCTTCACCCTCACCAATAGTGGGGGATCGAGCGCGTCGCTGACTGCGGTCTCGCTTTTGGGCGCTGGGTTTACACTGGGCGCGAATACGTGCGGAACATCGGGTGGGAAGGTGAGTCTGGCGCCAGCGGGAACGTGTAGTTTTTCAGTAGATTTTTCGCCCACCCAGGCCAGTGCTTTTACCGGCGCAGTGAGCTTGAGCTTTTTTGATGGGGCCCGCTCGCAAACCGGAACGCTTGCGCTAACCGGCTCGGGCCGGACGCGGGCGCAACTCGTGTTTTCTCCTGGTTCCAAGAGTTTTGGAAACGTCGTTTTGGGCCTGAGTGATTCAGCTGCTTTGACTCTCTCAAATACAGGCGGGACGGATGCCTCAGGAGTCTATGTCGGGCTCACAGGTAGCGGCTATTCACTGAGTTCAAGTAACTGCGGTGTTCTCGGAACGACAGTGGCGGTGGCGGCGCATTCCTCCTGTTCCTTAAGTCTCGTGTTCACCCCTGCGGCAGCAGGCCAGGCGTCAGGCAGTATTGCCTCTCATTATAATGACGGAGTTGCCGCACAGAGTGGGAGTCTCAGTTTTTCGGGCATAGGGCTTGAGCCTACGACGATGGCGTTTTCGCCGACAAGTTTTGATTTTGGCAATGTCACTATCGGTAATTCCTCGGCGCATTTGTTTACGTTGCTCAATCATAAGCCCGCAGCTGCGACAAATGTGTCATTGAGTATAGCGGGAGCGGGCTTCTCGCTTGCGTCCAATAATTGTGGAGTCAGCGGTTCAGCCGTTTCGGTGGCCGGTGGCTCAAGTTGTACGTTCTCCGTGGTGTATGCCCCGGGGGTGAGTGGCGCGGCTTCAGCTTCGATCAGTCTTTCGTATACAGATGGAATAGATGCTCAAACGGGCTCGCTTGCCGTGACTGCGGTCGGATTGACGCCAGCCTCTTTGGCGTTCGCGCCTGGGTCCAAGGCTTTTGGAGACGTGACGACGGGTGCGAGTTCGTCAGAGAGTTTCACCCTCACCAATTCGGGGCAAACGGGTGCGACGTCGGTTTACTTAGGTGTAAGTGGAGCAGGTTATTCGCTTACGTCCAACAATTGCGGTGTGACGGGATCGCGTGTGAGCGTGAGTGCGGGTGGAAACTGCAGCTTTAACCTGTTGTTTGCCCCGGTTTCAGCAGGTGCTGAGATCTCGAGTGTGAGTCTTAGCTATAATGACGGACACCAGAGCCAATCGGGGAGCGTCGGCGCAACCGGTACCGGGATCTTGCCTGCGCTTCTTGGTGCTTCTGAATCCTCTCACGGCTACGGCAACGTAACTTTGAGCCAGACGAGTGCTCGGACGTTTACCTTTACAAATTCGCAAGGCACCACCGCCTCTCAGATGTATGCTTCGCTTTCGGGTACTGGGTTTACGATCACTTCAAATGGGTGCGGGACTTTAGGTGTGCGCGCGACGCTCGCTTTAAATGCGACCTGCGACGTTGAGGTGACCTTTACCCCCAATGCTTCAGGGGCGTTTTCGGGTACGCTGAGTGTTTACTATAATGACGGTTCCCAGACCCAGCATACGACGACGATTTTGACCGGCACGGGGCAGACGGTGGCGTCGTTGGCATTTACGCCGACTTCTAAGGATTTTGGAAACGTCACGCAGGGGTTGAACGCTTCTGCGTCGTTTACGCTTACAAATTCCGGTGATTTGTCAGCGACTCTTGTCTCTCTTGCTTTGAGTGACAGTGGCTTTAGTTTAGCCAATAACACTTGCGGCGTTTCGGCCACGAAGGTGAGTGTGGCTAGTGGTGCAAACTGCACATTTGATGTGGTGTTTGCGCCTGGATCGCTTGGCAGCTTTTCTGGGAATTTGGCTTTGAGTTATAATGATACGCTTGCGGCGCGGGCGGGATCGGTCGCACTAACGGGCGCGGCTCCTTTGGCCTCAGCCGTGACTTCGACGATTGTCGCGGATGCGGGAGGAATCGCTGATGGAGTGACGACCTCTGCGATCACCGTAAGCCTCAAGGACGGTGCGGGCAACCCAGTAGGCTCGACACCTACTTTAAGTGTGAGCGGGACTTTGAACACGCTGGCGTGCGCGGCGACGAATGCGACGACCGGGATCACGGCCTGCACGCTGAAGTCGACCAAAGCTGAGACCAAGACGGTGACGATCACGGCGCCTGCGGGATTAGGGGCGGTGAGTGCGGATATTGGGTTTGTTGCAGGTGATGCGAGTGTCGTCACAACAATGCTTTCTGCGACAACGCCCAAGACCGCCGACGGGAACGATGCTTCGACGGTGACGATCACGCTTAAGGACGTGAATTCGAATTTGATTTCGGGCACGACACCGACGATTTCGGCAACGGGGACGGGTAATACGGTAAGTGCGTGTTCGAGTTCGGATGCGAGCGGGGTGTCGACGTGTACGATCAAGTCGACAAAAGCGGAGAGCAAGACGGTAACGATTACTTCACCTGCGGGCTTGGGAGCTCTTAGCGCGCAAGCTGTGTTTGGTGCAGGAGTGGCCAGTTCAGTTACAACGACGCTTTCGGCGACAACGCCTAAGACGGCAGATGGCGCAGATACGTCGACGGTGACGGTGACTCTTAAAGATGTGGATTCGAATCTGATCACGGGGACGACGCCGACGATCTCGGTGACGGGACCGGGCAATACGGTGAGTACGTGCTCGAGTTCGGATGCAAGCGGTGTCTCAATCTGTACTATAAGCACAACAGTTGCAGAGGGAAAAACGGTAACTGTTTTAACGCCTGCGGGCTTGGGATCCTTGTCCGCCAACGCGATGTTTGTCCCGGTTAGCGCGATGAAGTCTACAGTTTCGGGATTAAAGCTTTGGTATAAAGCTGATTCAATTCTGGGTTTAAGTAGCGGAAGTGCAGTGGTAAGTTGGTCAGATTCGAGCGGCAATTCGAATGCAGCCACTCAGGTTACTTCAAATTACGAACCTTTGTGGATTGCAAATGCCCTCAATTCTCAACCTGTTGTCAGGTTTGATGGCTCAAATGATACGATGAATCTTGCATCGGCCATGACGACGGCACGCACGGTATTTATCGTGGGGAAACATTCAACCGGAACTCAGGATTATGGGGCGATGCTGGGATCTGCGGCGACCTACTATGACTTTCACGGGGGGACCGCTACGGCGCTGTATCTTGCGGCAACGACGAATGCCAACATTTTGGGCGGGTCGGTTTATTCAGATGGTCTGAGTGTCTCTTCGGCTTCGATCTTAAAGCCAACGAATTATTCTTTGGTATCGCTCGTTACGGCCGGGAACGTTGGGTTTGATAATATTGCCAATGATCGGGGATTGGCAGGTCGTTATTGGAATGGGGATTTTGCAGAAATCCTTGTTTACAGCTCTGCCTTGAGTGCGGGCGATCGACAAGCGGTTGAGGCCTATTTGCAAGGTAAGTACGCGATGGCATCAGCGGGAAACTCAACGCTTACCGCAACTGCGAATGCAACCGCTGATAACACTGACCTCTCCACTGTGACGATCACGATGATGAATTCGATTAATAGTGCATTGGTTGGGGTGACACCGACGATCAATGTGAGCGGGACGGGCAATACCGTGAATGCCTGCTCTGCTTCTAATGGCTCCGGGGTTTCGACATGCACTTTCAAGTCCAGCAAGGCCGAGACCAAGGCGGTGACGATCACCTCGCCTGCGGGACTCTCGGCCCTGGGCGCTCAGACTGTGTTTGGTGCGGGTGTGGCAAGTGCCGTTGCGACGACGCTTACGGCTACGACGGCAAAGACATCGGACGGCGCAGATGCCGCAACTGCGACGATTACCTTAAAAGATGTAAACTCGAATCCGATCGCAGGGGCGACGCCCACGATTAGCGTGACGGGAGCGGGCAATACGGTGAGCGTATGCTCCAGCTCACTTGCCTCTGGAGTTTCGACGTGTACCGTGACCTCTACCGTCGCCGAGTCAAAGACGGTGACAATCGCAACACCAGGCAGCTTGGGATCGTTGTCCGCTAACATTATGTTTGTGCCAGTGAGTTCGATGAAATCTGCAGCGGGAGGTCTTAAATTCTGGCTCAAGGCGGATGCGATCACCGGTTTGAGCAGTGGGAGCGCCGTTTTGAGTTGGCCTGATTCAAGTGGCTTTGGCAATAGTGCCAGCCAAGCAACGGCTAATCAACAACCTTTGTGGATTGCAAACGCGCTCGGAGGGCAACCTGTTGTTAGATTTGATGGGTTGAATGATACCCTAAACCTCGCCTCACAGATTACGACGGCTCGTTCTGTTTTTATCGTCGTAAAGCATGCGAGTGGATTGCAGGATTATGCTCACGTGTTGGGATCTATAACGGCCAATGTATGGGATTTTCATGGTGGAACTGGGACGACGCTTTTCTATAATAATTCAGTAGTCGCAAATGTGCTCAATGGTACGGCTTTTCTAAATGGTTTGAGTGCCACTCCTGTCGCGATGGTCAAACCCACAAACTACTCGGTTTTGTCTTTTGTTACTGCGGGCAATACTCGTTTTGACAATATTGGGAACGATCACGGTTACGCGGCAAGATATTGGAACGGGGACTATGCCGAAATAATGTCCTACGACACAGTGTTGGGCGATGCGGATCGACAGGCGGTTGAGTTGTATCTGAAAAATAAGTACGTCATTACCGCAAGCACGATTACCGCAACTACGGGGGTGCTAGCAAACAACAGTGATTTGTCGACCGTCACAATTACGATGAAAGACGTTGGAAACAGTGCTCTCGTGAGTGTAACTCCTGTGATTTCGGTGTCTGGGAACGGCAATACTGTGAGTGCGTGTAGTGCAAGTGATAGTTCTGGTGTTTCAACTTGTACCCTAAAGTCCAGTGTTGCCGAAGGTAAGGTCATTGCGATTACTTCGCCGGCTGGTTTGGGGCCGATATCGGTCCGTTCTGTATTTGTTTCGACTTCCGGAATGTCGGCTGCGGCAGATCACCTGAAGTTCTGGCTCAAGGCGGATGCGATCACGGGGCTGAGTAGTGGCGGTGCCGTTTCGAGCTGGCCTGATTCGAGTGGCTACGGCAATAACGCTACCCAAGCAACGTTGATTCAACGGCCTTTATGGGTTGCAAATGCGCTTGGGGGTCAACCGGTTGTTAGATTTGACGGGTCGAATGATACCTTGAATCTTGCTTCACAAATCACGGCGGCGCGTACGGTTTTCATCGTCGTAAAACATGCGACGGGAACTCAAGATTATGCTCACGTGTTGGGATCTATAACGGCCAATGTATGGGATTTTCATGGTGGAACTGGGACGACGCTTTTCTATAATAATTCAGTAGTCGCAAATGTGCTCAATGGTACGGCTTTCCTAAATGGTTTGAGTGCCACTCCTGTCGCGATGGTCAAACCCACCGCCTACTCGGTATTGTCCTTTGTGCCGACGGGCAATACTCGTTTTGACAATATTGGGAATGATCACGGTTACGCGGCAAGATATTGGAACGGGGACTATGCCGAAGTGATTACTTACGATACAGCGTTGAGCGATGTGGATAGACGAGGGGTGGAGTCCTATCTACAGAACAAGTACTCAATGGCTTCCGCCGCAAATTCGACGATTGCAAGCAGTGGTTCACCCACTGCCAATGCTTCAGACACCGCTACGATCACGTTGACGCTCAAAGACTCCACTGGCGCCGTGATGGTCGGGGTTACTCCCACAATCAGTGTTTCTGGCACAGGTAATACTGCGAGTAGTTGTACCCCTAGTGATAGCAATGGTGTTTCGATTTGTACGATTAGCTCAAATGTCGCTGAAACTAAAACGGTGACTGTGGCCGCTCCTTCAGTTTTGACCGGCGTGACGACGACGGTGACGTTCGCTGCGGCCGTAGTCAGCGCTTCTCAGTCTACGCTTTCGATCTATCCTCGCTCGCTCGTGGCCGATGGCTCCTCTACAGCACAGGCTCTTGTGACACTTAAAGATGCCGGTGGGCATGGTATTTATAACCGAACGGTATCTTTAGCATCGAGCCGGGGTGGAGCCGACACGATAGCGGTTGTTTCGGCGACCACGGATGCCACCGGAAGCGCCGTATTTACCGTAAAATCCTCTACTCAAGGGATTCCCACTTTAACTGCGACCGATACGAGCGATTCAGTTGTCGTGACCCAAACCAGCGATATCACGTTCCTGGGTGCTACGCCGATTGTGGACTATCAGGCAAGAATTGCAAATGCGGGAACAACGGCTGGGACCAATGCGGCATCGCTTACGAGTTGGAAGGATCTTGTACGCTCGGCGAACAGCTATAATGGAACTTTGTCCTATTTTGGGTTCAACAGTACAAGTGGATGGGGCGGAAACGGTGGGACGACGATTTCGTCCTCAACGGATGGGCCTTATCGTCTAATCTTCGATGGAGCGGATGATGCTGTTTCAGTCGGAAGCGCAGTCAGTGGCAATAATACCTTGAGCTTTGAGTCCTGGATCAAGCTCGATGCGCCGTCGCAAAAGGGAAAAGTCATTTTATCAAATGGCAGCTCGGACGGCAATGGGTTGACTTTAAGGCAGTCGAAAGTGACGGCTGGAGCGTTGGAGATATTGTTGGGTTCCTCGACCTATTCGGATGAAGTCATGCAGGATTCGCCTGTTGCCTACTGGAAGCTTGATGAAACCAGGGGCACCCGCGCGGTCGATAGTGTGGGCACAAACCATGGAACTTATCCTGCAACAGGAGTGAACAAGGGCCAAACCAGCGCCATGCAGGGTCTCTCAACTCAGCTTACAGGGACTTCTGCGGTGTCGTTTCCTGCCGTCGATTTGTCGGCTACGAATAGGGTCACCGTCGAATTTTGGTATCAGCCCGCAGTTTCTCCTCCCGCTGCAACGACGATTCTTTATGAGGTTTCCTCGGATTACAATAGTGTCACTAATGGACTGATTTTCACCCATGAAGCGAACGGCACTCTCACGGTCGGGATGAAAGGGAATGTTTATTATTCTCTTTGGAGTGGGGCGACGGCGCTTGTCGCAGGAAGCTGGTATCATGTCGTGGGGGTTTTTGATAAATCGCTTACGAGTTCTGAGTCCAAATTGTACCTTAACGGAGTTTTGAATGGAGCAGTGCATGCCAGTTACAATAGTAATAACACCAACGCGTTTGGAAGCAGTCCGAGCTTTCTGGGGGCCCGCAATGGAGCAAGCTATTTTACTGCGGGACGCTTTGATGAGCTTGCGATCTATAATACCGATATAGGTTCGACGCGAATTGCGGCTCACTATACTGCGGGTTCTAAGTCCAGTTGCCAAACTCCCCAAACGTTTACCTCCGGGGCCTGGTACGCTGTAGCTGGGGTTTTTGATTCAGTCGCAAAAAATCTCAAACTCTATGTGGATGGCGTTTTACAATGTCAAACGACGCAGGTTGCGGGAACTTTTGCGACAGGTTCGAATTCCCTCTATATGGGTACCGACATCAGTCTCTCTAATGCTTGGAGCGGAGCGATTGCCGATTTGAGGTGGTTTGCTTCTGAACTCTCGCAAACGCTGTTTAGACAAAATCAGGAAGTCACGAAGTCACGCTTCCCCGATGTTCCTACAAGCATCACGGGGATTAAGCTTTGGCTAAAAGCCGATTCAATTGGCAACTTAAGTGATGGGGCTGCTGTTACGGCTTGGCCGGATAGCAGTGGGCTTGGACTTGATTTTACGCAATTAACTCTGGCCAACAAGCCAACCTATAAGACCAACATTATTAACGGAAAACCTACTATTCGTTTTGCGGGATCACAATATTTGACGAACACGTCAGCGAGTTTGAATCTGTCATCCACTTTTACGGTGTTTACGGTTTTGAAAGGGGCGTCGACTGCGCAGACCGGGCAGGCGTGGATGTGGGGCGAAGCGGCCAATGGAAAACGGCGCTCACTTTGGATGCAGCAGACTAATGGATATATAAACTTTAGCGGCTACAATGCGAACGTAACAACCACGACTAACGGAAAGGACAATTCCACGCATGTGATAACAGCAAGTCGTGACGGCAACGGTTTGGTCAAAGTCTATTCGGATGCGTTACTCTTAAGCTCGGGCACTCCCACTCTTGTTGCCTATACGTACTCTGCCTTTACGGTGGGCGCGAACGCAGATGGAACTGAAGGGTATGTTGATGATATTGCGGAGATTATCGCATTTAATTCTTCACTATCTGATGCAGAGAGAACGAGAGTAGAGTCTTATCTTGCCGCAAAATATGCTGCCTATTAATACTTGACCAATTCACTCAAGCTATGTTAATGTCTCGCCCGCCATGATAAAAACATTCAAAAGTTGGCGGGTTGTCTCTTCATTATCCCTCGCAGCACTTTCTGCGTTTTCGGCGCTGCCGCTTTTTGCAGAAACCGCAACCCCAATCCAAGACGTCGTCTCTATTTGCAGTCGGACGGAAGCCGTGAGGATCGCGATTCAAAAAGAAGTCGCCACCCAGCGATTCACCTCCGGAGTCGGCGGAGACGTGCGATGTAACTCAATTCGCGCGGCCGAATTGAAGAAGATATTTGGCCTCCAGATTATTGAAAAAGAAATTTCTCACCTGCAGCCCGGAGATTTTGCGGGCCTTACCACCCTCAAAACACTCGATCTTGAGGGCAATAAACTTGTGGGGCTTGATCCCGCCGCGCTTGCGGACCTCACCGCGCTCGAAAACCTGGTGCTTGCGCGCAATCCAATGACGGTGATCGGAGGTGAGCTTTCCGTGATTCCAAACTTGGTACGGGTTGATTATTCAGGTTGCAAAATCGACGCGATCGCGGCCGATGCTTTTTCGGGGAACGCCAAACTTGAAGCGGTCTTCTTGCCCGACAATCAGTTGAAAAACCTCCCCGCCGGGATTTTTGCCCATAACGACGCTCTTCGAATCATCGATTTGGCCGACAACTGGCTTGAGCAAATGCCTCGCGATTTTGTTTCGGACAAGGGCAATCTGCAAAGCATCGATTTATCCCAAAATATGATTGAGCGGATCGAAAGAACCCAAATTCCAAAGTTTGTAGGCCTCAGAGTTCTCAACCTCGCCGCCAATCCGATTGAAGACATCGACGAAGAAGGCGCTTATCTCCAGTTGTTTAACCCTGCAGTTGAAGTCATCACTTCTCGCAGCAGACCTGCAAAGCTGGCGAAGAGCGAGATCAAGGAGTCTGATGCCTTTGAAGCGGACTCTGAAAACCCCATTTCCCAAGGGGTCGAGAGAGTCCGTAGTTTTGTTCGCGAACACTGGCACATGCCTTTGGCCATTCATTATGCGTTTTCTTCGCCTGCGCAACTCGAAGTGCGAGATCCCGGACTTCGCGCTCGCGAAGCAAGGCTTTTGCTCCGACAACTTGAAGAGGTTCGTGAAGCGTATCGAAGAGCGGCCTTTGATTTCTTTGAGGTTCAAATTCGTTTTGTTTTCCCGGAGTCTCAAGAAGTGGCGCCGAGCGTGACTTTTGACCCAAAACGCCTAGGCTTTACAATCACCCTCAAGACGCCGGTGGGCGGCCTTTTTGCGGCGAGCCTTGTGACGGATGATCAGATTTTGGATGTTCTGGCCGAAAACTTTGATCGCGCTCATACGATTGCCTGGTACAAGAGCGAAGCTCCAAAGGAGCTTGAAGCGGCTCTGAAACGCGATTTTGAGAAGTTGGGCAAAATGGATGACGAACTTCGTCGGGACATCGTACGCCTGGGAGACCTGATCACGGCGGTCACCACGCGAATGGATATGGCTGATGAAAGAGCCCTTTATTCAAGCTCAGAGATGGTCGATGCGCGTTTTATTCAGTATCGGGTGATGCTGGCTTTTCAAAGAATTGAAAACACGCTGGCGCGTTGGAAACTTGCCGAGGCGGATTCCGAATTCGCTCAGCGGGCCGAAGTGCGTTTGTTACTCTCAGAATCCGCCGAAATCTATCGAACCTATTTGGATTGGTTCTTGGAAACCGTCGTGGGTGGGCGCGCGACGCTGAACGTCCTTAGCAAGTCCTTTTATCATCGCAATCCGATCTTTAAGATCTTGGATTCAGAAGTGCCTGCGGGATTCTTCAATCTCGAAGGGCGCATTTCGACAGGCATACCTGGTGGCGCGGTTCGAGACCTTTTGAAGAGTCGCCTCAGTTTCCCTTTGATTAATTTGCTGCATGATCTGCGCGGTCTTGACGAAAAAGTGTCGGATCTGGATATCAAGGATTCGGCATTGGGAATTGAGATGAATCAATCGATGGAGCGAATTGCCCGCGATCGTAAATCGCGCTCGGTTCACAAACTCACCTACATGCGTGCACTCAAGGAACTTTGGGACGCGCGCATTAAGGACACCGTGAAGTTTCCCGTTTACCGCGTGATGGTGGGAGTTGCGAGCTGGATTGGCGATACGCGCACCTCAAATCCGGCGCCGGCGATCACGAGCGATCAGATTGCCGAGATGAAGGCCACGCTCAAGCCTGGAGACCTGCTCATCGAGCGTACCGATTATTTCCTCTCAAACTTGTTCCTGGGAGGTTTTTGGCCCCATGGGATTATCTACCTGGGCCCTAAAGAAGAGTGGTCCAAGATGAAGCTTGCTGATGGGACGACCTTGGCTGAAGACCCTTGGATTGCGGATAATATTCTCCCCAATTATCATTCGGAAAAGGACAATAACCTTCCTTATGTGATCGAGTCAATTTCAGAAGGAGCCGTGTTTAACTCGATGGAAGAAGCGGTTCAAAAGGATTATATCGGCGTCTTCAGACCCAAATTTGCGCCGCAAGATCAAGAAGCAAAAGTGGCAGCAGCCATCAAGCGCGCGCTTAAATATCATGGCAGGGCTTATGACTTTGATTTTGACTTCTTTACGGATGACAAGTTGGTATGCACAGAGCTTTTGTATCGCGCTTATCATCCCGATATTAACTTCTTGGTTCAAAAAGAAGCCATTAATAAACCAACTCCCCGGGTGCCTGGCATGATCAACAAAGCAGGGCGCGATACGATGCCTGCAGGAGAGATTGCAAGACTCGCCATCTATATGATGGAGCATCCAGAGCCTAATCCTTCAATTGGGTATGGTGGGCAGACGCTCGAGTTCATCAAGATCTATATGAAACAAGGAGCAGGCAAGCCCGCGCAGATGTTTGAAGGCGCCCGTGGCCTTGAAGAGTTAAAGCGTACGCTGCAATAGAAAAGGGTGTGCTCATGCGAAACTTTATTGCTTTGGGACTCACTTCGGTTTTTCTTGGGCTGAGTCTGACCGTCGCTTATGCGGCCCAGGACCTGAAGACTGCCGTGAGCAGTTTCACTCACGAATTTGAAGTTTCGATTCTTGGCGGGAAACTCTATTATCGGGCCAAAGAGGGCTCCCCGAAATGGGAACTCTTGGGAGATAAGGGGCTTCCTAGTGCGCCTTCAAATTTTCTAGGCTTAGGCGGTTTTGAAGCGCCGGCAGCGGTCACGGAACTTTCGGCCGATGGCGACAATCTGATTGCGATCGGCAGTGACTCAATTGTCTATTATATGAAGTGGGGCACCCGCAAGTGGATCCACACCTGGGGCATGCCGTTTTCGAAACATTTGCAGCTTCCTGAAAATGTCCGTTCGTGGTCGATTTCACATCGCGGGCCCTTTGCCGGGGGCTATGATGACATCGATGGAAACTTTCACCCCGTTTCTGCAGGCGTGACAACAATGTATGTCTTGGAAGAAGGCGGACTCAGCATCCGCTACGCCGATCCGTGGTTGCCCGCGGATTTTTCACATGAAATCTGTGGGCCGCTCCGAAACCGTTTTCGGTCCCGCGCGATGACCTCAAGCGCATCAACCGTCTTTGTCATCAGTGATGGCGGCGAAATGTACACCCGTTTAGCCGACTTCGATACATTGGGGCACGACCCGTTCTTGGCTTACAGCTATGAACGTCGCGTGCGAGATATCCCAAACGAAAGGGATGTGCGCACGCTTCCTCCCGAAGAGTGGAAGCATCAGCCCTCGATATCGCTCCTTCAGGGCCGCCCAACCTCCGCAATCACGATATTTCAAACAGGCAAAGGCAACGCGTCTCGAGAACTGCGAGTTGAGGGCATCAATGCGCAAGGCGAGCGCGGATATTTTGCAAAATCCATCAACGGCGAAACCTGGAGCTTCACCCAAACCGATGCGGAGCTCGGGCGCTCGCTCCTTTTTGCAAGTGACGGGGGCTCGGATCTGGGTCCTGATCATGATCAACATTTCTCAGGCAGCCTCAAACTTGGCCGCCTTTTCGGAGCTAAAAAATATCAGATTGCGCTCAAGGATTTTAATCCTCTGTGCTCGGGCGCGACTCTGGTGATAAAGATCGGATCGGAAACGCTCGAGTTCCCCCTTCATACGACGACGGCTTCTCAGCTCGCTCGAAAAATAAAGGGTGCCGTGACGTTGTCAGATGAAGTGAAGGCCAAGGCTGCAGGAAACAAAGAGCTGCAAGCGTTTGTTTCAAAATTCTTTGGCGAAAAATCCTTCGTCAAAATCAAGCTCAAGATCGCAGGTGATGGATCCGTTTCCGTTCGCAGCCGTTCTCTTTTTTCACTCTTTCCTAAGATCCAGATGCAGTTTTCAAAGATCAATTAGAAATCTGCTTTATGGCGCGTTGCGCTAGCACAAAACACTTTGACAGCTCCTCCCATCTCATTTAAGACCGATGGACATATCCCATTATAGCAGTTTGTTTTAACAATTAAGAAAAGGGGCAGGTAATCGCACATGAAGAATATCCTTGGGAAATTTCTAACGGTTTTCGCAGCATTTGCTGCAACTCCACTTGCATTTGCAAGTGAAGCTGAGATCAAGATTCCAGAACTTACGACCCATTATACTTTATTCGGCACGAGCGTCGCTGGGACGACTTTGCTGGGTATTGGGATGGGCGTTTGCGTACTCGGAATGCTTTTTGGTTTCATCGAATATTTGAGAGTCAAGGCGTTGCCGGCTCACGAATCCATGCTGGATGTTTCGGCATTGATTTATGAAACCTGCAAAACCTATCTTTTTCAGCAAGGAAAATTGCTGATCTTGCTCGAAACCTTTATCGGCGCTTGTATTTTTTACTACTTCCTCGTGCTTCAGCACATGGAACTGCCTCGCGTGCTGCTCATTTTGCTCTGGTCGATCCTGGGTATCTTGGGCTCCTTCGGCGTCGCCTGGTTTGGGATTCGTATCAACACTTTGGCTAACAGCCGTACCGCTTTTGCTTCGTTAAAAGGCAAGCCCTATGCTGTGATGGATCTTCCGCTTCGTTCGGGGATGTCCATCGGCGTGCTTCTGATTTGCGTTGAGCTCATCATGATGATTTTCATTCTGCTCTTCGTCCCTCGTGAAAGTGCGGGCGCATGTTTCATCGGATTTGCAGTAGGGGAGTCCTTGGGCGCCTCTGCTCTTCGTATCTGTGGCGGTATCTTCACCAAGATCGCCGACATTGGATCCGATCTCATGAAGATCGCTTTCAATATTAAAGAAGATGACCCACGTAACCCAGGCGTGATCGCTGACTGTACCGGTGATAACGCTGGCGACTCGGTCGGCCCAACGGCTGACGGTTTTGAAACTTACGGCGTGACGGGCGTGGCCCTCATCAGCTTCATCTGCCTGGCTGTAGGCATGAGCTTGGGCGCTGATGGCAAGCCGGTCTTGAATCCTGGCGGCATTGAGCTTCAATCCAGCCTCATTATCTGGATTTTCGTCATGCGCGTGTTGATGATTGTGACCTCGATCCTCTCTTATTGGCTCAATGGCTTCATTTTCAGATCGATGTACGGCAAAGCCGATCATTTTGATTTCGAATTGCCTTTGACGTCTCTCGTTTGGATCACCTCGATTGTTTCGATTCTCGTCACTTACGGCGTGAGTTATGTGCTCATTGGCGATTTGAGCCCTGTGCTTTGGTGGAAGCTTGCGACCATCATCAGCTGCGGAACGCTGGCCTCTGCCGTGATCCCAGAATTGACGAAGGTATTCACTTCATCCAAGTCTCAGCATGTTTCTGAAATCGTTTCGGCTTCACGTGAAGGCGGAGCGTCTCTCACGATTCTTTCTGGATTGGTTGCGGGTAACTTCGCGGCATTCTGGACCGGGATCGCAATGGTCGCTTTGATGTTCGTCGCTTATTGGACTGCTCAGACGGGTTTGAATGAGTTCATGGTTTACCCTTCTGTTTTCGCCTTCGGCTTGGTTGCTTTCGGCTTCTTGGGCATGGGCCCCGTGACGATCGCAGTCGACAGCTACGGTCCTGTGACGGATAATGCTCAGTCGGTATTTGAATTATCCCAAATCGAAGGGATCCCAAATATCAGCGCTGAAGTTGAGAAGAAGTTTGGTTTCAAGCCGAACTTCGAAAAGGGCAAACACTTGCTCGAAGAAAACGACTCTGCAGGGAACACGTTCAAAGCAACAGCTAAACCAGTGCTGATTGGTACTGCCGTGATCGGCGCAACGACGATGATCTTCTCGATCATCTTGCTGCTCAATCTGAAGCTTGATCTCTTAGATGCTCGTGTGTTGCTCGGTCTGATCACCGGCGGCGCGGTCATTTACTGGTTCTCTGGTGCTTCGATGCAAGCCGTGACAACGGGTGCTTATCGGGCGGTGGAGTATATCAAGAAGAACATCCGCCTGGATTCTTCTGCCAAGGCGTCTGTGGAGTCTTCCAAAGAAGTGGTCAAGATCTGCACGCAATACGCGCAGGCCGGGATGCTTAATATCTTTGGCGTGATCTTCTCCTTCACTTTGGCTTTCGCCTGCTTTGATGCAACGTTCTTCGCCAGCTACCTCATCTCCATCGCAGCGTTTGGTTTGTTCCAGGCGATGTTTATGGCGAATGCCGGCGGCGCTTGGGATAATGCTAAAAAAGTCGTTGAAGTGGACCTTAAAGAGAAGGGGACACCTCTTCATGCTGCAACCGTGATCGGCGATACCGTTGGCGATCCCTACAAGGACACGTCTTCGGTGGCTTTGAACCCGATCATCAAGTTTACGACTCTCTTCGGTCTTCTCGCTGTCGAAATCGCTGTCAATGCACAAGAAGCGGCTTTTTACATCGGTTCCGTTTTGTTTGTTGTTGGATTATTCTTCGTGTGGCGCTCGTTCTACGGAATGCGCATCAGCAAAGCGAAACTTAAGTAATTAATTCTAGCTCTATAGAAATGAGGAGGGCCGTGTGTTCGAAAGAGCATGCGGCCTTTTTCGTATGCGGCTGTGCGCGCCTTGCGTCTTGACTTGTTTGATATTGGGGTCATTATACGAGGTAACTCTCGTTCAACTCTCTGGAAAGGGGTCCAATTATGATGGCTTGGGGAAAACGAATATTCTTGTTCCTGGCGGTTAACGTTCTCGTTGTCTTGACGATTTCTCTTTTGCTGAATGTTCTGGGTATTGGACATTACTTGACGGCTTCGGGAATGGATTACAACGCCCTGATGGCCTTCTGCTTGGTCTGGGGTATGGCGGGAGCCTTTATCTCGCTTGCCCTCTCACGTTTCATGGCCAAGATGATGATGGGGGTCAAAGTCATTGATCCCAATACCGGCGACCCGCGATTGGCGGAGCTGGTCCAAACCGTTCATTCGCTGGCACGCAGCGCGCATCTGCCGGTCATGCCTGAAGTCGGGATTTATGACTCTCCAGAGATTAATGCCTTCGCCACCGGACCCAGCAAATCTCGGGCGCTTGTTGCCGTATCCAGTGGCTTGCTCCAGCGCTTGCGGGGCAACGAGGTCGAAGGCGTTTTGGGGCACGAAATCGCGCACGTCGCCAACGGCGATATGGTGACGATGACGCTCGTTCAAGGGGTGGTCAACGCGTTTGTGATGTTTCTCTCGCGTGCGCTTGCGTTTGTCATCGTGCAGGCGCTCAGGAGCCGCGATGAGGAACGGGAGGGTGGATTTTCACACGGCATTTATTTTGTCGTGTCTTTCTTGCTCGAAATCGTCTTCATGATCCTGGGCTCCATGGTCGTCGCTTGGTTCTCCAGACTCAGAGAGTATCGTGCGGATGCCGGGGGGGCGCGTCTTGCGGGTCGTGAAAATATGATCGACGCTCTGGAAGCCCTTCAGCGCACTTTTGATGAAGGGGTAAAAGAAACGCAGCCCGCGTTTCAGAATCTCAAAATTTCCTCCCGCGGCGCGGGGATTTTCAGGCTCTTCTCATCGCATCCCGCACTAGAGGATCGCATTCAAAAGCTTCGTCAGATAGCTTGAACTTACTTGGGGAACAGTTCCAGGATCTTCGAAAGAAGCTTGGGGTTAAAAATCATTTTCGTTTCGCCTGACTCCATATCAGCCCGCATCTTCTTAATCGCTTCGGCCGGGGAGAGCATTTTTTGCCCCTCCACCGGAGTTGTAAATTTATCAAAATGTTCCGCCAGAGATAAGATTTGTGCCTCTATCGGAATACGATCTCCCGCATATCCTTTGGGATAACCTGATCCATCATACGCTTCATGATGATGGAGAATCGCTTTTTGAACCTTGTCATTGACGAGAATTTTTCGATGTTTGAGGATGTTAATCCCAAGCTCCGGGTGTTTTCGATAAGTGGTCTCTTCTTCAGGGCTGCGCTCGATGGCAGATTTGGTTTGAATCTCTGCAGAAATATCTGCCATGCCAATGTCCATGAGAATACCGGCCATCGCAAGGTCTTCGGGCTTTCCTAGACTTAAACCCATCGAGAAAAGTCCCGCAAAGGCTGAAATATTCGAAGCATGAGTATAAGCGTTTCGCTTCTCTCCTAAAAGGCCCTGAAAACGCGCATACCAATTAGTTTCGTCCGACGTCATGATGTAGGTCTTGACGATCTCCTGACAGTCCTTGGTGAGGCCCTGGCCTTGCTCGAATGAGAGTTCTTTGGTGGTGTCGACGTAAATGCCGCTGAGGAGTTCGCGGACAGCGGACTGGAGGCGATCTTGTTTTTCGGTGACACTGATCGTGGTGGATGAATTTAGTTCTTTGAGACGTTTGGCTGTGTATTGATAAAATTTGGTCATCTCGTCGGCGGAGACATAGACGGAGCTGACTTGATGGGTTTTCATCTTCGCTATGCGCGCCGGATCCAGTTCGTCACCCGCGGTGGACATTTTGATGTATTTTTTGTTGGCAGGCAGATAGATCGAGGTGTCAAAATCAAGCGTCTGCCCAGGTTGAATATCGACGAGCTTGACCGGCTTGAAAACTTTAAGCGCGCCATTGCTGAGTTTGGCAAAAATATCTTCAAGTCGTTCAATGAGCAAGGTGAGCTCCAGCGGGAGCAAAAACGCGTCGGTAAATCCGTTTTTTATAAAATCTTTTCGATCATAGCCTTCTCGACTTTCGCAGATCAAAAAAATCGGAAATTCGCCGTAATTCATGCCCAAAGTTTGCGCGACTTCAGCAAAAGAAATTTTCTTGTCATTCACGCTACACAAAACAATGTGCGGCAGCGGATTGGCCGGTTCCATGATGAGCTCAAGATCCAAGGGGAGCGTTTGCACAGAAACCCGATCAAAAAAAGTTTGAAGGGAACTGCTGGCGTTTTGAGTCAGGCCGATAGCCAAAAGTTTTACATCCAGATTTTTACCTGAGTTTGGTTCAGCTTTTTTTGGGGCAGTTTTGGTCTCGATGTTTTCAGTCAAGTTGTCTCCAGTTCCTTAAACGTTTAACCGCCATGATGATCGTATAGCCAGTGTAGCGGATTTTTTGGGATTTATGGAGTGAGTAATCTTTGACACGTAGCGATCATGGAATGTTCGTCAAGATTGTGACGAGCTGGCGGAATCTATTCTTCTCCCGCGAGTATGCAGGAATAATCTTCGGTAACCCCATCCAGCGTGAGAGTCGCGGGCATGGGTGGGGAGATCTTGCCCGTGATGCCCGGGAGGTTTCTCGGAAAACTAAATACAGTATGGCCGCTCGAGGAGGTGCCTACGCCGTTTGTGGCCGTGAGTTCGAGTTTAAGCTGGATGGCGAGTTTCTTTCCCGCCAAATTTGCGAGAGGTTGCAAAAATGTTTCAATCAAAAGGGCGTCATTGGATTGAGGAGAAGACGGGACTACTTCGCTGAAGAATTCAAGCGTGATCGGGAATCTCATGGTGGTGAGTGCGATTGTACGTGGCAAAAGCGACCGGATGTTCTGCTTGCAGTGGAGAAAATCGACAAAGGCGGTTTGGATTGATGGCGGGGGATCTTCGGCGCGTGCCGGTTCTCCGCCAAGAAGTTTAACAGACAATCCAACAATGATCCCGAATAGCAAGATGACGTTTTTTGGGTCTAACATAGATTTTTTTCCACAAGATCCCTTCATGGGAGAACCTATATCGCATGGTGTTACCCGCTGCAAGGGGGCGGGAACTAATTTTTGTCGTTTTTCCGCCAAATCTTAAGTCTATGAAACTGTAGTGTTATGCGTTCATTTGAGCTGCCATAAAAATCCCTTTAAGCACAAGATCAGGCAGTTCTACATCGAAAACCCCTGCTCGATCCAAAAGACTGGCGAATCCACCCGTTCCAATGATGATCGGTTTGTCGGTGCTGAAGGCCTCAGCGGTAATCCGTGAGGTGATCTCTTTAACCATCCCGATGTTGCCGTAGTAGAGCCCGGCTTGAATGCTTTCGATGGTGGAGCGGCCTATGATGGCTTCAGGGACGACGATCTCAACTGACGGCAGCCGCGCGGTCTTGGATTCGAGCGCCTCCATCGAGATCCGCAATCCCGCCACGATGACGCCGCCTAGATAGTCTTTGTCGGCAGTGATGGCGCAGAAGGTGGTGGCAGTCCCAAAATCAATGACAATCAAGTTCTTGTTTGGATAAAGATGAGTGGCCGCAATGGCGGTCGCAATACGGTCGGAGCCGACTTCGAGTGGATTGCGGTATTTGATTTTCAGCCCGGTCTTCACGCCTGCTTGCAGGATAAAAGGCGCGCCTTTAAAATATTTGAGGCAGCAGTTCCTCAGCGAATGGACAAGATCGGGAACGACCGAGCAAACCGCGACGCGCTTGATCTGGGCCGGATCCAGGGCGTTTTCGCGCAAAACTGCGCGCAAAAAGAGCCCCATTTCATCCGACGAAGACCCATGCGCCGTCTTTTTTCGAAAGGTCATGCGAAGCTTATCGCCATCAAAAACGCCCCCATAAATATGACTGTTTCCAACATCAAGGGTGAGGATCATAAAGTTTCTCCGTTTTTTTCTTCAATAAAGCGGGCTAGAGCTTGCGCAAGCTCGGTTTTGGTTTGGCTTTGAGCCCAGAGTTGAGTGCCCTGAAAAAGCGAGGCCATGTGCTGGTCGCCCTGAATATTTGAGGCATCATTATGGACAATTAAATCCACCTTTGACGTGGCCTGAAGCTTTGCAATCGCCTGTTGCTGATGGGCAGGGTCTGAGGAGTGGGTCAATTTGAAACCAATGATCTGGATCTTCTTGTTTTGGCTATATTCGCGGAGGTGATCAATGATTTTAAAATTCTTTTTCAGATGAAGAATGGGCGCGTCTGTCGAAGGCATTTTTCCAAAATTCTCAGGCGAAAAGCGCTGGCCCGCCGTTTCAATTTGATCCACCGAAAAATCACTGACTGCAGCGAGATGAATGACCGCATCAAACGACTGGCGCTGAAGCTGCTCCCGCATCTTTTGATCAATATCTGAAAATCCCCCAAAGGTCTGGCACTCGCAGAAACGGGAGGGAGTTTTCGCGCCTTCGCCATGAAGGTAAACAACGTTGTGGCCACGCGCAAGCAGTTCATCCGCAATCACGGCGCCCGTCGCGCCGGTGCTGAGATTCGTAATGCACCTGACGCCATCGATAGGCTCCCGTGTCCCTCCGGCCGTGACGAGGATCCGGCGCGCGGGATGGGCGCTGGATTTTTTCAAAAGCGCATGGGTTATTTCGGTTAAAAGTTGGGAAGGTTCAAGCAGTCGGCCCAGGCCCACATCGCCGCAGGCAACGATTCCCTTTGCGGTTGCCAAGACCCGAACGCCGAGAGCCGCAAGTTTTGCCAATGAGGATTGCGTAATGGGATGGCCATACATCGCAGGGTTCATCGCAGGCGCGATTAGCCAGGGTTTTGAAAAATCATGAGCCAAGAAAAGCGCTCCCGTCGCAGTGTCCGCGATTCCGGCAGCCAATTTATTGATCAGATCTGCCGTCGCGGGGCACACGATTGAGAGATCGGCCCATTTGACCAGGCGGATATGATCCATGTGGCGGCCGGGTTCAAAAAGATCGCTCAGAACCGGTTTCCCCGTGAGTCCTTCGAGAGTGGCGGGACCGATAAATTTAAGCGCAGAGGCCGTGCAAATGGGCTGAACTTCGTGGCCTTGCTTGATGAGAGCCGAAATCACCTCGCACGCCTTGAAGGCAGCGATAGATCCGGAGAGATGAAAATTAATACGCGACATTGTCAATTAACCTCACGCTTCCCAATTGAACAGCGCCGAAGCGGCGACCGTTTTGCTCTTCGATATATTCGACTTTGAAACCGAGCTTCTCGAGGGCGGCTTTTACTTCAACGCTTGAAAATTCTGAGGCGAGCAGTAGCGGAAAATGCCTTGCGTGCGCGCGCTCCTCTGGAGTGAGAAACCGATTGCGAGAACTCAGCGCGAGCCCTGAATCATCCCGAATCGTGGGGCAGGCAATGATCTCGGTGGGCAGAAAAAACGCCTGCGCCATCTTCTGAATCAGTAAGAATTGTTGATAGTCTTTTTCACCAAAATACGCGCGGTGCGCTTGCACGAGGTTCAAAAGCTTCAAGACCACACTCAAAACGCCGTCAAAATGGCCGGGGCGAAACGCGCCACACAAGGTCTTGCTGAACTGCGTTTCTTGAACGCGAAACGTATACCCATCGGGGTAAAGCTCCTGGGCCGTGGGAGCGAGAACGTAGTCGATCGCGCATTCGGTGGCGAGCTTCAGATCCGCATCCATCGTGGCGGGGTAGCGGCTTAAATCCTCAGGGTTATTAAACTGGGTCGGGTTTACAAAGATGCTCAACACGGAGACTGAATTTTCTGATTTGCACTTTCGAAGTAACGAAGCGTGTCCTTCGTGCAAAGCCCCCATGGTCGGGACAAAGCCCAGGCTTTGGGGCAAAGCACCTCTTACGGATTTCCATTCTGAAATAGTTTTGATGAGCTTAGGTTGCCTCATGAACTGTAACTCTCTTTATCCGCTGGAAACGCTGAAGCCTTCACATCCCGGCTGTAGTGATCAAGCGCTTCACCAATCAGGGTATTGAGATCAAGATAAGTGCGCAGGAACTTGGGTTTAAAGCCTGGGTTTGCGCCCAACATATCTTGCAATACCAAAACTTGGCCCGAGGTGTGCGGGCCTGCGCCGATTCCGATGGTGGGAATGCTGATCGTCTTCGTGATCTCTTTGGCTACTTCGGAGGGGACACATTCAAGAACGAGCGAAAAACAGCCCAATTCTTCAAGTTTTTTTGCATCAGCCAAGAGTTGGATCGCCTCGGCAGCGAGTTTAGCCTGAACTTTCATGCCGCCCAAAGAATTAATGGATTGGGGGGTGAGGCCCAGGTGGCCCATGACGGGCACTCCTGATTTTACGATGTGAGAGATGATAGATTCATGCCCTTCAACGCCTTCAAGTTTCACGCTGTGCGCGCCGGCTCGCATGAGCAACTCCACGCAGTTCATCGCATGCACAAGGCTTTTGCGATAGGATAAGAAGGGCATGTCTCCAATAATAAACTTGTGAGGCGCCCCACGCGCAACCGCTGCCGTGTGAAGGGCCATGAGCTCTGGCGTCGCCGGCAGGGTGGTCGAATGTCCGTGCATCACCATTGCCCCGCTGTCGCCTACCAAAATACAATCAATCGGTGATTCGTTGATGATCCGTGCACTCCAGGTATCGTACGCGGTGACCATCGCGATTTTAGTTCCTTGGTCTGCAAGTTTTTTAAAGTCGTGGACGGTGAGTGGCGATCGAGTTGCGTGAGTCATGGTTGCGCTCCTGTGGTTTGATTGGCCTTCACAAAGGCTTTGTAAATTGTGGCAAAGGGGTCGGATCCCAATGCATCGAGATTGGCCTTAATTGTGGCCTTATCCCCTCTGGCGAGCGGGCCGGTGAGGGGAACTTTGCCTTCGGCGGCGGCATGGATTTCTAGGTTTTTGAAAATCGCACGAAGGTAAGGAATTGCAGCAGCGGCTGGAATCCCAAACGTTTTTGTCAGCTCGCTAAAAAGTTTTGCCCAGAGGATCGTGGTAAAGTTGCCACTTAAGACACACAGGCTATGGTAGAGGGGCTTTTGCAATGGATCAATGCTGTATTCGGGGTTCGGGAGGCCTGGCAAGGTTTCGGCCATTTTATAGGGTGTTTCGATCATGAAAGGGATTTGTCGATATTCAGCTTCATCAAACAGCGAATCTGAGAAACTTGAAAGCGGATGCGCGCCGATGGCATGCGGGGAGGTCAAGCAACCTGAAAAATGGACCCAGGTTTTTTCGCCAGATTTTGCTAAGCCCAAAAGGTCTTTAGCTTTAAGCGTGAGCTCGACAATGGCTGAATCGGAAACAAGGACGAGAACGTGGGATGAATTCTCAAGGCAACGCGAGAGTGCGTCTGAGTCTTGTGATCGATTCCATTGTTGAAAAGGAATATTGAGGAGCTTGAGATAATGGGCCGCGTGGCGGGCCATTCGACCGCCGCCTAAAAGCGCAAATTGCAAGAAGTGGGGTACCTGCCGCATAGGATCAAGTCCGTAGATTCAGCAGCTTAGACTAGATCGGATTAGAATTCAAGTCGGAGTTGGGCGTTGCCCCCTTCCCAGCTTTGCCGGGTGAAAAAGCGATCAAGAGCCGGCGGGAGCGTAAATCTCTTGGTAAAACGGGGGGATGGACGGGAACGTGGATCTTAGCCAATAAGAGATGCGGATTTTTCGTTGGATCACTTTTTCACGGATATCGAGTTTCGTGCGCTTGGCTCCCTTGGGGCGGTCTTTGCTCTTATTTGCAGGGTCGTTTCCTCAATCGTGTTGAGAGGCGGGTTCAGGTTCTAAGTGCAACAAGCTCCCACCGCAATAGTTAGGGGTATGGTTTTTTAATCGAGTGCGGCCGATTTTTTCAGGCGTATTTGTGGATGAATTTTGGTTGCATAAAACGAATGTTTCTGCGATAAATAGCCTACTTTTACGCTGAAAAGTGCGACTTTTTAATACACTGCTTTTCCTCAACCACTCCTGTCGCGCACTTTTATTATTTTCATCCAAATCGTCTGAAAACGACCTCATAATAAAAGGAACCGCGCCCATGTCGCTTAATCAATCTCCTCAACTCACCCAACAAATCCATCTCCGGGCTTTGGAACTCAGCACTCGCTATAAAAGAGCGGAAGCTGAATTATTAGAAATTCTTGCGCAAGTCGATCGCCATCGCATCTATCTCAAGCACGGACACGCCAGCCTGTTCCTCTACGTGGTGCGTGAGCTTGGACTTTCCGAAGGGGTGGCCTACAATCTCATTACGGTGGCCCGCAAGGCCAGCGAAGTGCCCGAACTGCGAGAGCACATTGCCAAGGGGGCAATAACCCTGTCCAATGCCCGGCGGATTACGCCGATCCTCACGCCACAAAATAAAGACCTGTGGCTTGAAAAAGCCTCATCACTGTCGCAGCGGCAGCTCGAAAAAGAAGTCGCTAAGATCAGGCCCCAGGCCGCAACGCAAGAGCGTGCAAGTTACGTGACCGAGAACCGCGTGAAACTCGAGGTGGGATTATTCGAAGCTGACATGCTAGCCCTAAGGCGCGTCCAAGATCTTTTGAGTCAAGCAAGGCGGCGCGCGGTTTCACTTGAGGAAACCATAACGACGATGACCCAGGCGCACCTAAAACGTTTTGATCCTGTACGTAGGGCAAAGAGACAAAT
>CAIRTR010000248.1 GCA_903881565.1 Oligoflexia bacterium
CTGCAACCACTTTTGCCACTGCGGCGTCATGGATATCCCCAGTTCATCCGTCCAAGGGCCCACGCAAACAACCCCCCGCTGCGCCTTAAGATCAAACTCGCGCCCCGGAGTTTTTGAAAAGGGATCGCAATCCTTCACGCGAAAGCCCGACATCATGTCTTGTTTCCAAAGAGGTCCCACCGCTTTCAGATAATTCGCGACAGCCGCGCCATGAGTTTGCGCACTTCGCAAAGTTTCAACCGCCAAAACATCGTCCCACATCGTGGCATCATAATAACGAAAGCCACCCTTTAATCCCTCACTTTTCAAAGCCGGAATATCATCAAGCATCTGGCGCGCGGATAATCGCCGATGCATCCCGGGTGAGCGAAAAAAAGCTAAGGTGTCGTAAAGCCAAAGGCCCATGGAGAGCAGTCCGATGCCATTGGTATCCCCCGAAAAAACGGGCATATAAAACGGAACAGGACGAACCAGATGAGGAGCCGTCTTGAGCAACAGGGCCCGCTCGGTGAGGGCTTCAAAAACCAGCCCCAACTCAAAGCTCTGAAGATAGCGCAACCCTCCGTGAATCAACTTCGAACTTCGAGATGACGTGCCGGTAGCATAATCGTCTTTTTCAACGAGCGCGACTTTCAATCCTTTAAGAGAGGCCTCACGGGCAACGGCGGCGCCGGTGATTCCGCCCCCAATGACCAGGAGATCAAAAACTTCGTGCTCGAATCGATAAAGAGACTTCGCACGCGAGGAATACGAAAAATCAGGCGAAACGGTGCTCATAACTCACTCCTTGCTCGGCGGCGCTAGAACCGCGATACCCAGCTCCAACAACTGATCGCGACTGACCTCAGACGGCGACTCCGACATCAGGCAAGTGCCTTTTTGCGTTTTTGGAAAAGCCATCACATCGCGAATCGGACCCACGCCACACAAAATCGCGGCGAGGCGATCAACCCCAAAGGCTATTCCGCCATGCGGGGGCGTTCCGTATTGAAGCGCTTCCAAGAAGAAACCAAACTTTTCTTTGGCTTCTTCGGGCGTCAGGCCCAAAAGTTTAAACATCGCGGCCTGCACATCGGGACGGTAAATACGAAGACTCCCGCCGCCGATTTCCACGCCATTGAGAACCATGTCGTAGGCCGAGGCTTCAATTTTATCCAAGTTCTTGCCTTGAATAAAATCCTCAAAAAACTCAGGTCTTGGCGAAGTAAAGGGGTGATGACAGGCAAAATAGCGTTTTTCTTTTTCGTCATATTCCATCAAAGGAAAATTCACGACCCATAAGAAGGCAGGCTTGCCTTCTCCTGGTTTCGGGATCATCCCCAAGCGGTTACCGACCCAAAGCCTGATCGCACCTAAGGCGTCAAAGACGACCTTGTTTCTGCGATCGGCAATGATCAGCACGAGATCGCCGGGCTTTAGACCAAACGTCTTGGCAAGCCCTTGCTTTTCTTCTTCTGAAAAGAACTTGGCAGCGGGAGACTGCAACTCCCCTGTGGGCTGGACTTTGATCCAGAGCATCCCTTTGGCACCATAACCTGCCGCATGGGACTGAAGATCGTCTAAGTCCTTGCGTGAAAATTTCTCAGCCAGCCCTTCGACTTTAATCCCGCGCACGGAGCCACGCCCCTGGGCTTCAGCACCCAAAGCCCCTTGAAAAACCTGAAACGTACTTTTGGCAAAAAGTGCGGATAAGTCCTGCAATTCAAGGCCAAAACGCACATCGGGCTTATCACTGCCAAAACGTGACATCGCCTCTGAATAAGGCATGCGAGGAAACGGCAAGCTCACCTCCACACCCATGATCTCTTTCCAAAGTTTGGCCATCATCGACTCCACGATGGGGAAAAATGCCTCTTCATCCAAGAAGGAAAACTCGACGTCGATTTGCGAAAACTCCGGCTGTCGATCCGCGCGCAGATCTTCATCGCGAAAACATCGCGCGACTTGATAATAGCGATCCAGCCCACTGATCATCAAAAGCTGCTTGAGCGTTTGGGGCGACTGCGGGAGCGCGTAGAATGACCCTTGGCTCAAACGACTCGGAACGATGAAGTCACGCGCGCCTTCGGGAGTGGACTTATAGAGAATCGGGGTTTCAACTTCGATGAACTGATTTTGATCCAGGTGGTTTCGCGCAATGGACAGCATCCGGTGACGAGTCATCAGATTTTGCTGCAAGGGCGTGCGCCGTAAATCCAAGTAGCGGTATTTGAGCCGCACGGTTTCGGCGACATCGATTTCGTCATCAATGGGAAACGGAATCGTCTTTGCTTCGGACAAGATCACAATGTCCGTGCACGCGACTTCAATTTCACCGGTTAATAGTTTTGAATTGGTCATCCCCTCAGGCCGTTTTCGCACGCGCCCTTTGACCCACAAGACATACTCAGATCGAATACGTCCGGCGTTAACATGCGCCGTCTCGCCTTCGGTTAACTGAGGATCAAAGACGATTTGAGTCAGACCGTAGCGATCGCGCAAATCCGCGAAGATCACGCCGCCGTGATCGCGCCTTTTGGCAACCCAGCCACAAAGAGTGACTTCGTCACCGAGCTGAAGGGCTCTAAGTTCACCACAAGTATGAGATCGAACAGTACGTTTTGATGTTTGCGACATGATTCCTAGAATTATACTAGGAGCTTAGAGAATGCCCAAGAAGTTTTGAAAAATTTAAGCGACTGTGCGCTCTTGCGCCCCCGCCTCATTAATCAGATCACAAAGCTCTTCTAAAGTGTAGGGTTTGGCCAGAAACCAAGAGCCGCGCATGCGACGCGCGCGAAGCTCTCCGCCGTAAGCTGCCGAAACGACCACCGTAGGTGGCACCCGGCCAAAACGAGAGGAAATAGATTCAAACACTTCTTCGCCGGACATGCCGGGCATCGTCAGATCCAGAAGCATCACGTCAGGCCAGCGGTACTGGAGATACCCGAGGGCTTGCTCGCCATTTTCGACAAGGTCGGCCTTGTGACCATAGGCCTCAAGAACCATTCCCAACGTCTCTCTTACCGACTGATCATCTTCAATTACTAACACTCGCATGCGCGCTCTCCTTGCATGTTTGAATCCAAGAAAACACCAACTAAGCTGCATTATTTTTTTGAAGTCAATTTCTTGACGTTCCCAAACACCCTATCCCCGGCCGTCGAGGGGCTTATTACACAACAAAAGATGAATTGACTATCCCTATTTTAGGATAAATGCCTTTTTCGCATC
>CAIRTR010000249.1 GCA_903881565.1 Oligoflexia bacterium
CGAAAGAAAAGATTTCTTTTCAGTCACCCGCTTTTTGGGGAAATATGATGTCGCTTATATACCAAAAGGTGGCTTGATCTCGAACTCGCATTTTGAATAAGCGGGGGGCATCCACGGCCCCATTTGATCAGGCAGTTTGTGTCCTTACGGCAAGCGTGCTTAACCGGATGAAACGTCCATTATGCTGGCTGGGCGACTTGGGGCTTGGCCAGATTTTCGCGCCAGTTCCATGGCAACCAGTGTCCTGTCCGGGCTCGTTCGACAGTAAAAACGGAATAATTTAAGATAGGTTTCTGTGTCGATCGGCGCGTAAGCGCTTGATTTTACAGCATGGCTCCTTGGTCTCTGAAACGGAGAACAAACCATGATAAAGAGGAGCCAGAATGTCGCAACCCATAGAAGTAAATCGTACCAAGAAGACCCGCACCCGACGCAGTCCCGAGATGATCGCAGAGTTGATCTGGGAAGCCGAGAGGAAGGGCAATACCGCCGAAGTCTGCCGGAGGGAGAACGTCGCACCAACACTGTTTTACCGCTGGAAACAGAAGTTCAAGGAGGGTGGGATCCAAAATCTCCAGGCAATGAAACGCGGGCCAAAGGCGAAGGATCACGAAAAGAAGAAACTCGAACGCGAAGTAGCGCGCCTCGCGGCGGCTCTGTGCGAGTCCGCGATAGAACTGCAGCTGCTGAAAAAAAGCGTGAACTCGGACTGACCGGAGACCTGCGAGGGCGCCACCTGCCGGCGGAGGTCCGGATTGAAATCCTAAAATGGATCGAGGAAGCCGCCCAGGCCGGAGAACGCCTGGAGACCGCATGTGAGTGGCTTCAGCTAAATCCAAGAGCCGTCTACCGATGGAAGAGCGGAGTCACCGTAAAACCGCACCACGGCGGCGGTGGCGGCAAGAATCGGATCACGCCACTCGAGGAGAAGCGGGTGCTGACTCTCGCGAAAAAGTTTCCACAGCTTCGGTGTCGAAGAATCGCATACCAGTTGGAGCGAAAATCCCTCGTTTTCATCGGAAAAACGAAGGTGGCGGAGATCATGAAGAAACACGGTCTCAATCATGAGTTCATCCGCGGAGCGAAGAAGCCCCTCGACGTTCCCGGCGAGATGCTGCTCCACGAACCCTGGCGCAAAAACCTACTCTGGGGTACCGACTGGACCTACCTGCGCATTAACGAGCGTTTCTGGTTTCTCCTTCTCATCATCGACTGGTACTCGCGTAAAATCGTGTCATGGGGCCTCTTCCCAGAGATCACGCAATTCCAGGTCGTGGCGGTCATCACAAATGCGGTAGCGGCTGAGGGCATTGATGAGCTTCCGGAAGGCGCGATGAAGCCGCGGGTCGTCGCCGACCATGGCAGCGCTAATATCGCGGCCTATACGAGAAAAAACATCGAGGTTCAGGGACTTGATCTCTGGCTCTCGGGTGTCGGGCGCCCAACAGGAAACGCTCGCACAGAGCGCGTGATGGGTACACTCAAACGTGAAGAGATCAAGTTGCAGGATCAATACGGAAGCGAGGATGAAGGGCGATCACGAATCGGCACCGCGATCTCGGATTACAACATCCGCCGCCCCAATGCCGGGAATGGGGGCTTCGCTCCGAACTCTGTTCACGTTCTAGGAAGGAGGATTCTGACGGAAAGAAGAAAAGAAGCTAGACTTCACACTGAAAATCGAAGAAGAAACCACTGGGACCAAGATCAGCCATGCTGACCGAAAACCTATCTTGCTGATTCAGCCGTTTACTGTCACCCCTGCCCGGACAGGATAATCGGCATCTCGATTACATCTCTGATAGTTTCGTTTTTGGCATACTTTAAATAAGTGGGCTGATCAGTCCTTTTTATTTGAAGACTCCCTCAAATGGCCGCTGAAAATACGATCAATAAAAACCGTTTCACCTTAAACCACCAACATCCGAAACCCATTCGACGCTTGAATCAACAGAGGCGAAGAAAAATCGACGCCTATCTTTGCTGCAAGCACA
>CAIRTR010000250.1 GCA_903881565.1 Oligoflexia bacterium
CTTTGTCTCCATGCACCGAGTAAGTGATTTCTTCGCCGTTAAATTTCGTTGTGTAGGTTGGATTGATAAAATGGTTATTTTGAAAATCCTCTCCTTTGACAGAAAGGTCAAGATTTTGGCCATTTAGCTCAAAGGATAGGATCTGGGCTTTGGGGTCGATTTTAGTAAGATAGATCGTTGTATCAATCGCCTTGTTATCAACGACATGATGAATCGTACCACCCGTTTTTCCATTTACATCCCCAAAGGACGCCTTGATCAATTGGTTATCTTTTTTAATGCTCAGGTCCACAGCGCCGGTTTCCTCGTCAACATTTCCAAAAACGACAACCCCCTTGATTGAGCCTGCGATCGCATGTTGGTAAATCTTGAGATCGATATTGGTACCGGTAATTGTACCCAAAAAATGATCTTCTTCGGCATGAACGAGACCGCTTACTGAAATGAAAGCCAACGCAACCATAGCAAATAGATTTTTCATAAATTCCCCTTTTTTATTTATTTTTCCCATGTGCGATTCGATTAATCAAGACGTTTTTCAAAACCGGCGTAAAGCCACTTCCAAATTCGGCCGTCAATTGTCGACTCAGTGCGAAGACAATCGTCTTACCGTACCCTGGGCGTTTCTCTTGCAAAATATCGCGACAAATCCGCTGACCGATATTCCGGTAAAACCTACCCAGAATTAACAGACTGCGCGAGCTTTTTGCGAGTCGATTGGATCATATGCTGGATCTCGTGAAAAAGACGAGGCTCAGCGGTCGAAAGAGCCCTTGTCTTTGATGCCTTAGTGGAGAAGCCGTAGCAAGCTTTGTCTCCGTGAACCAAGTAAGTGATTTCTTCGCCGTTAAATTTCGTTACGTAGAAAATGGGGCCATCGAAGGGGCGTAATCGGGCCAAGCCTGCAATTGAGGGAATAGGATGATAGAATGAACTTTGCTCGTCACGACATCGAATTTGAGCCGCTTCCATGACAGCCTTGAATTCCGTCCCCCTAATTTTTGACACTTTGAGAGCCTAAAATGCGCCATTTTGACTATTTTCAAGTAAAAGTACCTGCAAACGGGCCTGTTTGTATCGAAAACCTATCGTGCCAAAATGGCGCGATATTTGGCGCGATACCGATTTTGAACCTAATTTCTTGAGGCTATCGCGCCATTTTGGTGCGATATTTGGCGTGATCAAAAAGTACAATTCTCAAGCAACCTTCGCCTATTTTTTCACCTTATACTGTGTCGTAGGCCCGGAACCCATCCGCACAAGTAACCCTAGTTCTGTGAAGTGCTTCAAGTGATTCAAAGCTGTCCGCTTGGGAACCTTCACCATTGCGGCATACTCTATCGCAACGACCGCTTCTTTCGTCACAACCCATTGCCATCCCGCTCTCTCGGCTTTGCTTAATGATGCGAGCATCTGAGGAGCCAATGATTCCACTGCACCCGCAGAGTTTCGATAAAGCTCTAGCTGCAGATATGGATTCACCCAACTATATTTCGGAAGAGGCAAACCAAGATCAGAGGCACGGGCCTTGATGGATTCCAGACCAAAGCCCCTCTCCTCAGCCATTTTCATGCGGGCAAAAACATAATGCAAAAGAGGATTGCGACTCAACATGGGCGCATTAAAGGATTGGATCTGCTCCAACGTAATCGGGTCAATTGGCTTACCAGGACTCTTTACGACAACGGTGTTCTCCGATATAATCAACTGACACTTGGCTCCAGTTATTTCGTAGTTCCGATGAACGAGTGCATTAACAACTGCCTCACGAATCATTTCAAAAGGCAGATCAACAGACTGCCGCCGCACCATCTGACTCCGATCGATTGTATTGGGCAGTTTATCCTTCAACCACTTTTCCAGCTCAGAAGGCACAGAAACCAGAGGTCCCTCAAAATCTCGGGTTTCATCCTTGCCATTGGGATAATGAATCGTCCCCAGAAGCCCGGCCTGCGGCATCATATCACGAGGTGTTTTTCCAAAAAGCAACACCCCGTATCCTGTCGGAACTAATTTTTTCCCCGCCAAACGCAAAATCCCTTGATGCATCAACCGCTGGCGAAAGGCTTCAGAATCGATTGGATCGGAAATCTTTGTCGCCTTCCGGTATTTGCCCAACCAATCGAGAGAGAAATCCTTCATACTAGCCGTCGAAATCTGATTTTCGAAAGAAGACAAAGGCGTGGTTTTGAGCTTCTTCTTCTCTGCCGCCGCACGCTCCACAGCTTGAGCAATAAACGCTTTGTTTTCTTTTTCAATAATGGACTGCAAATCTCTATCAAACATGTGAACTTTTATTCCGTTGTCTTGAAGGTATTTGATCCCCTTACGATCAACAGCCGGATCAGGGTCTTCAACGCCGACCCAAACTTCTTTGATTCGCGCCAACACAATTCTTTCAGCACAACTTAACTTAGGGTGATTGCGTGCCCCAGGCGCGCAGGGCTCCAAAGTGGCAAACAGCGTTGCGCCATCAAGTCGGCTCGCGCGATTCTTGCGCTCCAACAACGTAAATTCTGCGTGGTCGCCATCACGCAACTCACCTCTATACGCTGTTTCAATCGATCCATCCGGCTTCAGCAAAACTGCACCAACGGCAGGGCTCTTCTTGCCATCAGGCCGCCCTTCAGAGATGGACTTGCGCATCATCTCTATGGCCATTTCCATCATCTTTCTTGGGTCCAACTTAGTCTTTGCTGCCATTGCGATCCTCATCATCCTCGTAATGACCTCGAATTACAAGCCACTAGAGGCCATTTTTGGAACATTTCTGTCCGAGAAGTATAACGCAAAAATCCAGAATCAAAGCTGTTTTCAGTGTAATTCAGTAGTTACCCCTCACCCCGCTAGCACTCAAGCAAAACGGATGAATTCCTCCCCCCAAAAACCAAAATCCCACTCACTACTTAGACGAATAGATGCTATGCCCCTTCTATCTGGTTATTCCGTCATTGAGAGGGCGGAGCTCGGAGAGATCTTTGACAATTCGGAACTAAATCGGACTCACCAAAATGTGAAGGTGCCCGACTGATTGCTCTTTCTCCTAAAAGAAGGAGACAAAGAACATGGCAATCAAAACATGGGTAACGGATGGTAAGTACTTCTTCCAGATTGACGTCTGCGCAAGAAGTCGCGCCAAACGTGAATTAAGAGTACAAAAAAGAGAATCCGGTGTTCTTGAAGCTTTTGAGGCTGAAAAAGACCCGGAAGCTACACGCAAGAAACTCAATCGCATCGAGTCGCATCTAGCTGATGAGGCCCGGCGCGAATTGGCCGAGCGAGAAGGCGCAGGAATTTCATGGGCTGATCTTGTCGAACGTTGGGAAAAAGCACTGCTTGAAGAAAGCAGACTTCCCAGTGATGGCCTGAGAACCCCAATCAAGTGGTCAACCGCTCACAGCCAAATCCAATCCGTAATTGATTTCACATCGGCTTGGATGAAAAAACCTGCGGCCAAGATCACCCCTGCTGACGTCGAAGACGCGTTTAGGAAAATGCAACGGATCGGGTACTCAAACTGTCGCGTATACAACGTGAAAGTCGCCATCAACAAATGCTTCAAATGGGGCATCATGAGAAGGCTAATACCCGGAATCAGCATTCCCCCTACTCACGGATTCGGAATCAGCCGCAAGGATTCGAAACGGCCCGAGATCCTCAATGACCAGCAAATTCAAACGCTGCTCAGCGAGGCGGACCGCAAGCGACACCCTTGGCGCCAAGTGTGGAAAGGAGCTTTTCACACAGGCGGTAGAAGTGGAGAGCTATTCTGGCTCAAACGAAAGCATGTGGATCTCGTTGATCACATGATCCTACTCGAAGAGAAGTGGAACTTTCAGAGCAAGATAGCCGAGCCCCTGAAGGATCGGGAATGGAGGCAGGTGCCCATCAACACCGACCTCCACGAACTGTTCATGCAGCTCGGCATTCCTAACATGCAACCCGAGGAATTTGTATTCCCCAGGATCAATGCTTGGAGAAACGGAGAGGCGGCTCGCGTCCTTCGCGACTTTTGCGAAGAGATCAAGATCCCGTCGATCTGCTTTCACACGCTGCGAGCCTGCTGGGCAACTCAACTCCTCAAGCACAGCGTGCCTGAAGTCAAAGTCATGGCCATGGGCGGATGGGAAGATGCAGAAACCATGCATCGCTACATTCGACTTGCCGGGATTGAGATCAAAGGCGCAACAGAGAGCCTGTCATTTGGAAAACGCGAGAGACCTGCAAGGGTGCTCAAGCTGATTCCAAGCGGCACGGCGTGAATCAGCGTAAACAACAAACCACCACAAAGGGCGAGACGATAAACCGAATATGTGGGCTAAATGCCTAAATCGGGGCTTGGTCTGAGATCAGACCAAGAAAGTGACCTAAGTCATGGAAACTATTGGTTTCCCTATGGTCACCCCAACTCAAAAAAGTCAATAATATCAAGCACTTACAAAGACGGTCCTCACCGAAACACTTCCTATCGTCAACCCAATTTTGGATTTTTACCTGGTCTCGAATTCTACGGGCTGAGTTGAAGAATAAGAGTGCGTGGGATTTGCGCAAAAAATGGCTTAAAATGCAGCGTCCCAGGGGCAACACCCATCACAACCTCCCAGATGCCGAAGGGATCCCCATAGTTGCATGCAAAACACTCACGGACAAATTACACATTGCATTATGGGTTGACGCGCGGTATTACGGACTGCGATTTTCAAAGGAGTCCATATGAATACAATGCTAATTGCCTTTCTATTGAGCCTGTCCCCCTCAGACAAATTCAATGATCAAATCCAGCAAGATTGGAACTCTCTTTTGCCAGAAGAGCGAAAAGCTCTAATTCAACAATTCGAAGAGGAATATGCAATCAAGGTCGATGATCTCACACCCGATCAACTGAGCTCCATCCAGCGCCAAGTGAAACTCCGCTCATGGGATGGCCACTAGAAATCTGAAGCATAAGATGTCAGAAGTATCGGCCGTAAATTTTATTCTGGGGAACCGATGCAACAGCAAATGTTCGCACTGCTTTGCTAGAGCAACCCCCAACAGCCAATCAAAATTAGATGAGCAAACGGCACTAAATCTAGCGAACCAAATTGCGGTGCTCACACAAATACGAGAAATTCATTTTAATGGGGGTGAGCCATTTCTTTATCTGCCGCTAATGCAAGAAATAGCCAAAATCGTTTCCTCCAAAGACCCAAAAATTATCAAGGTTGCCACTGGAGCAGGAGAATTCAAGACCTACGAAGGCACTGCCGCCATGATAAGTAGGTTACCCCGCCTATCAGAACTTTGGGTTTCGATTGATAACTACCACCTTGAACACATTCCTCTCGCGAATTACAAGAACCTCGACACAATTTGCCGTCAACTCCCGATACGAATGACATACTCGATCACCTACAAAACCATGAGCGAACTTGCCCAAACTCTAAAGATAATTCACAGCAACGAGTTTAAATACGACGAAATCATTAAGCAGCCAATTGCCCTTTTTGGGAGGGCAACACAAGTCCGGAACTCGCGACAATATACTGACAACTATATCCCATCGGATTACCGCTGCGGAGAACCCAGCATAGCCACCATTTGGACAAATGGTAAAATCACAAATTGTTCGGCATATTCAGCCCGCTGCGGCCTAATCGAAAGACATGATGACTTTACCGTCTTCCTATCAAAAAATCGAACTGACCCATACCACAACCTCCGCAATTCCAAGAGTCTTTCAGAAATCGCCAGTCATCTTAGCGTCACTGGGCCTTTCGACGTCACCTCACCCTGTGCATCCTGCAAATCTATTCTGTCAAAAATCCAATCAAACACGAAACATTCATTATGACTAACCAACAATTACCCATTTGCCCTCCCGAAAAAATTTTTCAAACAGCAGACGGAGAAACTGTAAACATCATTCAGTTCTTGCCCCGCTCCTCAGATCGCCTAAGCAATCTTATAAAAACCTACCAAGGTAAAGCCAAGAAGATATTCTACCTTCAAAAAACGGGCGAAGAGTTCGCGATTGGAAAACGTTACTCCTACCTTCTTCATTCCAACTCCATAAACTTTTTTGAGCGAAACGCACAACCACTTCCGACTGAATTTAGAATTGAGGAAACTTATCCCATTGACGACTTCAAAAACGTCCTGGAGCTCGCCATTAGAAACAACCGAGACTCCGTGATATTTCCCAAAGAAATGCAGGCCCTGTTTGGACAGAACTCCAAAGTAATCAAGGACCATGGCTACACGGTTCAAATCTATCACCAAGAAAAGTTGATTGGCCATGCGTGTGGAGCAGTGGTCCCCGACTCAACGTTTGGCAACAAAACCATAAACCTCCTTATGAGATTGATTGTCGATGAGAATTTCCGTGACGGCCCAGTCAAGGAAATTCTCATGAAGAAAATTTCAGAAAAAGTCACCCTAGGATCGCAGCTTTACCTTCAGGTTTTTGCCCACAACCACAGAGCCCTTAGATTTTTTCTAAGACGAACCAATTTAACTATCGCCTATGAAAAGTGGGAGGTCACCTCGTGAACATTTTTCGCTGGGTAACGGTCTTCATTAATCTGTCGCTTGCCGTGAGTGCTAATTCTGGCGCCACCAATACTGCCCTACGCCTCGGTGTCAACTTACTTCCAACGGCCTCACTAAATATTTTTTCCAGGTCTACAAACCAAACTCAAGTTCTAAGACAAATTTACGAACCCCTCTTCCTCATTACCGAAAACGCAAAACTATCAAGTCCATTTTTCACTAGCTGGAAAACGTCTGCAGAGCGCCGAATCTATGAGTTCACCTTTCGCGAAAACCTACATTTCTCTGACGGCACCCCAATAGAAATAGAGGACATAAAGAGAGCCTTTGAGCGAAGTACACCGGACGGCACACGACTGCTGCCTAACATCAGTAAAATCACAATCAAGAATCAAGTTCTAGCCGTTGAATTAAAAAGGCCCAGTGCAATTTTTATTGAACGCCTTTCTGATCTTTCATTTGCGGTGACTTCCAAGAAACTTGACGGAGCGGGGTTTCCTTTGGGATCCGGGGCTTTCTACATAACCTCAGTGAATGCGGACGAAATGACCTTACAACGAAACCCCAACAACGCTGATTTTACGGCAGGTGACATTTCAAAAATTGTTGCCGTTCGCCTTGATAAACTAGTCTACTCAATAGATGAACTTTTGAGTAAGCAAATTCAATTCTTTCCTCTTTTACAGGTCAACACAGGAAGCAACAAACCTCTCGGATTTAATCGCGTCATTTATCCCAGCCACAGAGTCAATATCATGGTTCTCAACATGGCCGATCAAACGGTACGAAATCTAGTCGCAACCTGCATGGATCCAAGCGAACTAAAAAGAAGGTCCTTCAGGCTTTAGAGTGGGTTGGGCCCGTTTCGTTAGCAAGACTCAGAGCGCATAACGCCGTGCTTGCATAAA
>CAIRTR010000251.1 GCA_903881565.1 Oligoflexia bacterium
AATCTCCCGTGTTGACCTCTTTTCTTGAAACATTCGTGAGAGAAGATCTGGCTCATGCTTTCAAGAAATATGAAACCCTGGTTGAAAGCATCGCAGTTCGCCAGGAAAAGAAGGCCGCTCTAATCATTGAAAAAGGGGGCGCAAAAGTTCTGACCGAGCCTTATCTCCCGCTTATAGCAGCCTATGTTCACGCTTTTCGAAACGCCGTCGATCATGGAATTGAAGATGAGTCGACGCGAGCGGAAAATGGAAAACCCGAAGTCGGGACTATTTCGGTAAAATTTGAATCCGTGCCGGCTGGCGAAAATCCCGCGCGCTTAAGAATTTTCGTAGAGGACGACGGAAAAGGGATCGACGTCGACATCGTAAGAAACCGGGCCTTATCCAAGAATCTCATCACCCCAGAGCAGGCCCAAGCGATGAGTGATCGAGAGGTTTTTCAACTCCTGTTTCTGAATGGTTTTTCAACAAAAGATCAGGTCTCTGATCTCTCCGGTCGCGGGGTCGGGTTGGATGCAGTTAAACATGAGGCGACTGCCTTAGGCGGAACATCCTGGATGGAATCCGTAAAGGGCAAAGGCAGCACACTCGTTACTGAAGTTCCACTCTTTACGTAAGAGCGGTCTAATTGGTCTCTTGCAGTATTTTGGTTTTCCCGATGTCTTTGCCTTTAGGGATTACGGCGACAGACCCAGGAGTTGTGGCAACTTTATCAATCACTTCTTCGGTAGAATCACCAAAAAGCGGGAGACCTGGAAGCACCAGATTGAAAACCTTGGTGAGCCAATACTTCTTCGCCTGATCGCTCGTCAAACTCATATAGGCTTGCGCAACAGAATCGCCTTCAGCCGCATCAGAACTTAGCGCGACAATTACGATATTCTTACCGCCAGGCCACTTCGTCTGATTGGCGAGCATGATCTGTTTCATTTCAGTTCTTGAAATGGATGTCTTTGCTACCGATGAATTCGCAACGACTGAAAAACCATCGGTCCCCTCAGCTGCCGCAGCGGCATCTGAAACCGAAGCCAGATTGAAGGCGATTAGGGACGCGACACTTACGAGTACGATTTTAATTTCTTTTTTCATGTGAATCTCTCTCCTTACCAAGCAAACGACCAATTAAGGGTACCTGCCCAAGCTCCGGGATCAGAACTGGCTGTGCCTTCGGCTTTAAGCGCGCTCCAGCTACTTAATTCATATCGTGTGCCTAAGGTGTAATACTGTAAATGCCCATCTAAACTTTGATTAAGGCTCCCGGTATAAGCTTTGAGATAAGCATCGGGGCGATCCAGTGTCCCCCAGTCAAACCGAAAATAGGGGGTAAAAGAAGCAAGGTGAACACCGAATTGTGAATAGAGAAGGTTGATGTGTGTGGCGGGGTTCCCGTCACTATAAGTGTGAAGGACTCTTGCATACTCATTCAGAATTTCAAAAAGGGAGGAATTATAGACCAGATGCAAGCCGCCGATATATTCGGTGCCTTTTGGGCCAATCGCCAAGCCGCCAGCTAGGGCGGTCCCATCGCTTGCGGGTTGATAACCTCCTGGCATGTCTGAGCGATAGGCATTGCCGCCTAGTCTAAGTCCATTTTCGAATTCGGCCGCCAGTAAAAGATTAAAAGCCTTAGTCCTTGAATAAGACCGCATCATTGATGGGGGGTTTTTGACGGGTCCGCGGCCATTCCCAATGTCGAGCGCATAGAGCAGATTGCTGTGCCCCACCAAACCATTGCCTCGAAGCTCGACGCCTGCCGTGTGAATCGGTAGGATGCCACCTTCAAACTCCATCCGCTCCATGTAGGGGCGATTTGCCGGCGTATAGAGATATCGACCATGATGGTAAGTGTCGTTCCAAAATCCAAAAGCCGTATGCAATAAGCCTGCAGAGACTTTTAACCAGGTCCCTATGACGTATTGAGCATAAGTTCGTTCAAGATCAACGTCGACGCTTTGCACCTTTGGCTGAAAAACCAGCTCAACAAGAAAACTCGTCTTCTTATCAATCGTGCTCGAGAGGAAAAGATTCAGCCCGCCGACTCTAAACGAATCGGTGGAGCTGGGGTTATCATAGAGATACCCCACATCCGAGAAGACCTTGAGAGGAAACCGATTGACTTCGGCATGACTCAAACGTCCGACGTTTAAGCTCAAGATCGCTATAGAAAATACAAAGTAAATGAGTGTTCTGGTTCTCAAGATCACGGCGCTCCCCCCCAGGGCAGTTTAGAAAAAACATCAATCGTCCATAAAATCTAACCTACTTTTTATTTTTTATGTACAATTTATAAAAAGAGGAACGTTTATGTTTGACCCCAATATTAAGGTTTTGATTACCGACGATGCGGCCCTCAGTAGAGCAAGTGCGGAAAAACAGCTCCGAGAACTGGGTGTCACTAAGTTGACCCAGAGCATAAATGGCGAAGAGGCTTTCAAGGCTCTCGAAGAAGCGGTGGCAGCCAAGGACCCTTACCAACTTGTCATTATCGATTGGATGATGCCGGTTCTTGATGGCGTCGGCCTGATTAAAAAAATAAAGGCGTCCTCTTGGGATCCTCAACCTAAACTGATTATGGTGACCGCCGAATCTGACGTGGGCCAGGTTGCTCAAGCCGTAAAATTGGGCATCAACGCCTATGTGCGCAAGCCGTTAGTTTTTGAGGAATTCAAGAAGGCTGTCGAACGAGCCATGGCTGCCCCTGCAAAAGGGGGGAGCAAGGCATGAGTGACCTTGATGGTATTGAGGGCCTCGAGGGGCTCATTTCAGAATTACCTCAAGAGCCTGCCGATGTGTTTCTGGGAACTCATTATTCTACTCTTTGTTTAAAGGGGGATATGAAGAGTTCAATTCAGTTTCTTCGCTCGCGCTATTGGGGACCTACCCTCATTGCCGAATCCAACTTGATTGTCGTGAATCTTGCGTATGCAGAAGTACGAGAGGGGGAGACTGAGTCCTGTGCTGCTCTGCTAGCTGGGCTTTCGAGCGAAGCCGCGCAAGCAGGCAAGGTGGTTAACTTTATTTCCACCTTGGCTCCGCTCCGGGATCTGATGTTGGTGAGCTTAAAAGACCCAACGGCGTTTCATGATAATTTATTGCAGCTTCTAAAAAAATACACTCCAGCCGCAGTTGATCTGGGGCCCGAGCTAAAATTATTGAGTAATGCTGTGATTGAAGTTTTTGAAAAACAATTTGGAATTGCAGCGACGGTCCTATCCACGAAGTTATTCGATTCGGACAGCACTGAGTCCCCCGAATCCGAAGAAGGTTGGGATGTCATTGGACTGCTCCCCATTGTTTCCACGGGCGCTTCGGGAAACTTGCAGCTCAGATTTCAAAAAACAACCTTGATGGAACTCGCAAAACTGGCCTTCGGAAAAGAACTTTCGAAAGACGATCCGGAGGTAGCGGCAATCGCCGCAGAGCTCGTGAATATGGTCCAAGGTTGTGCAAAGGCCGAGTTGAATCAACGCGGATATGGCATTGAACAAGCTCTTCCGCAGACCTTTGTGGGCAGTTCAAAACCTTTGAAAAATACGCTACCGCGCCCCTATTGGAGCGTGGAATTTGAGACCATTTATGGGCACGTCGGCTTAGGTGTGCAGATCAGGGTAAATTGAATGCCGAAGAGAATATTTAAACACTTTGGGATAGATGTTTTTGACTGGGATGACTTCGTTGTAATAAAAATGCTTACCAACATGACCCAGGTAACGCCTCCGCCCGAGCTGAAGGCGATAGCGATAAACCACAAGGCCAAGCCGGTGATCTTCGATTATTTGAGTTGCGAAAATATTCTTCCGAATGAATTACTGTTCATGAATAGCCTGAAGGCTGAAAGTCCCAATCTCGGCATCATGACAAAACAATACAGCAATCAAGTCATGCGAAACAGGGCGGGCATCAAATGTGAGTTTCATCACGGGGCGACCGTTAAGCAAATCATGAGTAGCGCGGGTATGCCATTCAAACCAAAACTTGATGTCGCTTTCCTTAATCCATTTTTGGCAAACACCTTGAAAGTCATCGGGAGTCAGACGAATACTACCGTGTCAGCGGGTAAGCCCTTTAAAATTGGTGATCCAGTTCCTTCTGAAATGTGCGCAATTATCCCTCTGGTGAGCCCAATCATGTCAGGGATCATATCACTTGAGATTCCCTCGAATGTTTTTTTGTGGATCGCTACTAAGGCAATGGCCGATCAATCCTTGAATCTCGATAAAGTTGCTGAGTTCTGTGGGGAGCTAGCAGGCATGATCTTTGGTGCTTCGCGGCCCCTTGTCAATGATTTGGGCTTTGATTTGCAATCTACGGTAACGACTTATCTCCGATTCGCCACAAGCGTTAATCCTGCGATATCGGGTCCGAGTATAGGTGTTCCCATTCAAACAGAAGTCGGGGCGTTTAATTTTCTAGTGAGATTTGACGCGTAAGATGCGGGTTGTGGTTTCATCCGAACTGATGGCTTCGCACCTTTTAGATTTAAGCAAACGGATCGGGTTGTTGTTGATCTGGTCTGGATAGGTAAAAACAGGGGGCGTGAGCACTCTGAACATTGCGCGGGAGAGATCGCCGCTCTTGAAGACCAATGCTTTTACCTGAATAAGTTTTCCGAGTCTTGCCAGTGTGTCGTCCCCCGAAATTTGGGCAAGAGGGACATTGATCCGCTTTGCTGTGCCTGGAAGTACTTCGATCCAAGTGGTTAGGTTATCGGAGCGTTTGAGCATGCCTTTGATTTCATATTCGCCGCATTCGAATACGGTTTGAGGTTCGAGCGCATTCTTCTCGGGTTGGGCATTAACAGGAAGGGTGAGTAGGAAGAACGGAACGAGCGCCAGCAGTAAACGTCTCATTGTGACCCCTCGCTTGCGGGGTTATCAAGTGAGGTGTTTTCGCATTCGAGCATGTCGAGATATTGCAAGATGCCACTGATGTCCTTGCGAGACTTAAGAAGTTCCAGCGCGTGAAGTGATTTGAGATCGGTTGCAAAAAGTTGAGTTTGGGCCAGTTCTTTTTGGAGTTTGTCGGCTTCATCATCTATTCTTTTAAAACCGCTGAGCCCTTCGGCCGGCCACGGGTTGCCGGGCTTCCCGGCCGTGCTCTGGTAGAATTGTGCAAAGTCCTTGTTTTTTGCTTTGGCCGAAGTGACTACCGCCTGAACTTTTAAATCGAGTTCACTAAGATTTGAGAGTTGGTCCTGAATCTTTGCCGTAATCCGATTTTGCCCCTCGACTGTTCGTTCATTAGCGAGTTCTATTTTTAGTGGGCTGATTCTATTTTGAATTTCCCGCCAGGCCGTGAAAATCTTTCCAAGTTTCGACTTTGCATAGGCTACTTTAGCAGGCTGGATTTGATTATCAAGGTCGACTCGTTGGTGATCCAAGGCGAGATAACTTGCCTTCTGTTTCTCCAAGCGCGCAAAAATTTCGTTGGTTGTGGCAAGTTTTGAATCACCTTTGAAGGCAGGGTTTTCGCGAAGATTGCTCAACAATCTTTCGATTCTCTGTTGCAGGAGTGTCTCCGCTCCGCTAGCCATGTTGGCCCTTACGTCTTTGAGCTGCGTGAGCTCTTGTGCTTTTGTGGCACAGGCGAGGTGCTCTTGGGGGCTCTGTGTTTCCGCGTTTGGCGCGTGCTGATCGAAGTAGTCATTTAGAAAATCAGAGCTGACCGAAGTGGGGGAGGAGTTGAGGTTCGGTTGGACGCGGTAGGAGTCATAGACGGTGGAGAAAGTGAGAGGACTCGTGGCCGTATTCTTGAGTTTGCGGGCGTGATGCATGAACGATTGATCTTGATATGAGTATTCAAAGGAGTGGGCCGGAGAAAAGCCACAGGAATGTGCTCTCCGTGTTCCATCTGAGTTTTTGAGAGCGGCAAGCATTCCGCCGCCGAAGCAGTGGTCATTGACGAGGATCACTTTGTTTTGAGGGGGGATCATCCCCACTAACTGCCTTAGCTGCTCCACACTGAGATTCTCCCCCCAAAGGATGATAGCGCTTGGGCTAAGCCTGTTTTCAGCAGGTTTTCCGCCGTGATCGGTAAAGTAGAGAACGACTGGATCGCCGGGTTTCAGATTTTCAACCTGTTGCTTTAGGGCAGCCTCGATCTCCGAGAACTTGGCCGCAAAGTCCGTCTTTGATGCAGGCATCAGTCGCTGATACACGGGACGGCCTGCTAAGTTAAATTGATCCGTGCCGTCTTTATCGCATTTGACGGCATTGACGTCTTTGGCGTTTTTGGCGGTAGTGGGACCATCGGCATAGAATTGGACTCTGCTCCAGTCTTTCAATGTTTCATTCGCCTTCTCGATGTCTTTTGCGAAATCGCAGTGATTAGCCCCAGGCCTTTGCCCGCCACTGACCAAGAAGGCTAAGGGTTCGGCGTGAGCACCATGGGTATAATGAAAGGCCCCGAGAATCGAGAGAAGGCAGGCGAAAATGCGGAAGGGTTTGCGCGTCTGCATTTATTTACCGAGGGGGAGGTGGCGTCGCAGTCGCAGCTGGCGTGCGCCCGAAGCTGTGACCCATCATGTACCCTTCGAGAGCCCCATCTTGAGTTTCTACGTTCACCGCAACGGGGACCCTCAGGGTATTCGTAATAACGCGCTTATAGTCGTCTTCGTCGGGGAGGATGTACCAATTATGACCATATTTGCCTCTGGCTTGCCGGTCAACATACTCTTGATTCAGGGACAAATTTGCGCGAATTCCATCGTAATCGGCATTATTGCGAATGCCGTGAATCATGGCATAGATGGCATCATCTTTGTCATTTGAAAAGGTTAAGCCTTCGCTGATGGTGGGAATAAGTACCATTTTTGAAGAATGAACTGCCGCAATCTGTCTGGCCGCAATGTCGGCTGACCAGCAACCGGTATTTAAGACGACCAATTGTGATTTACCGTTTGCTTCGCGCTCTCTGATCCATTTACCAAATTCATCTGTGGCAATCATTACTGTGTCATTATTGGTGGGCCCTGGGTAAACGAGTCTGATCGTTTCAACTTTTCCATCCGGATGTGTCTTCTTGGCTGTATAGACGAGTCCGGTATTGCTGATCCCCACGAAGTTGACATCGTCACCTCCCAAATGAGCTTCCCTTACCAAATACTTCGTCTCTCCTGAGCTGATCCATTTCCCGATTTTGTCGCGCAAACCGGTAGTGACCTCGGGTTCTTCGCTTTCGAATTCAAAGCCTTGCTTAAGGTAGTAGTTGAAATATTGGTCGATCGTACTTTTTGCGAGATCCGCTCCTAGGTTCTGCCCCGCGATCACAAGGCCTGAGAGATTTGTCTCGCCTGGTTTTTCGCCCTTCCAAAGTTCTTCATAATTGGGTCCCTTGCCTGTGGGTAGGACTAAAGCCTGAGGCACTTTAGTCGCCGTGATATGCGAGTTGAAGTTTTGGTTGTTGATTCTCCACGCGTAGTTGCGATCGACAACCGTAGTGTTGGGAGGTGCTTCTTCGCGAATCTTCTCCACTGGCAATTCGGTATAGAAAATGCCGTGCGTATCAAGGGTGGATTGAGCGTTGTTTTCAAAAATTTCCAAGGGGGCAGTCCCCAGGATGATTGGTCTAACTTCGACCTCAGACGACCTCCCCGGGGATTGGCCATACGTAAGGTGTGTAAGTAGATGAGGGCTCTCGCCAAAGAAGGGTTTTGCTGCTTCAAAAGTAAATTTGTAAAGATTGGAGGTTCCTACTCCGGCCCTTTTGAAAACTGAGCTCTCTGTTGCGTCGTTTGCCAGACTTTGCGCAATGATGTCCGTATAGTTCTCTTTGTCAGCAGCGGAAAGCTGTGAGAGGTAAGAGGTAAGGGGAGCAAGACCTCGCCAGCTCTCCAGCGTGGCCTTATCACTAAGTACTCCCGCTTGATCAACGAGAAACTTTTTCGCATCCTTCGCGAAGTGGGCTTCATCTTCGGGAGTCTTGCAGGGGAGGTTCCAATCTTGGTTCTTGATGACATCGGGTGTGTAGAAGATGGCAACATTTACGCCATTGTTTGCCATCAGTTTTTGGTAAAGAGTGTTTGAAGAGTGCAGAACAGATCTCATGGCGCCTCGTATAAGGGCGGGAGAAGTATTAGCTAAATCGGAGTTAAGAATTGCAGTAAGAATGGCAGTATGTTTTTTTGGATCAAAGCCTCCGGGCTTTTGAAAGCGCATTAGAAAGTCTTTTGCCGCTTTGAGTGGAATCGGATTTTGTTTGTTAAGCGGTGTAATCTGATCCCAGAGCTTTTCGTTAAAAGGCTCGCTGCAGGCTTGATTCATAAGTAAGTTCTGCAGGGGTTTAACAGCGGCAATAGGGTTCGCTGCCCCGTTTGCATCCGGGCAGTCACCCTTGGTCTGAGCCGGGTTTTCAATGCGAAGAGTGGGGTCAGTGCAGGTTGTATCAAGCGGGAACAAGACGAGCGAGCCTGCTTTTTTGCCGTAGGCCACTTTTCCATCTGATGTCAACTTGGCTTCGGAGTCGAAAATGATGGGCAGGGTATAACTTTGGCCGGTTTTGGTGTTTGTAATCCGAGTTTCGAATTGGCCGCTTCTTAGCGCGATGTCCTTTTTCGTATCGCTAGGGGGAGAAAAGTTGGCGTTGTTGAATGGGTTGATCCCGGGAAAACCATATCCCATACCGCCCCCAGAATAGCCGTTTGCGGGAGGTGCGCTATTGGGGTTTGGGGGAGCAGGGGGGGTGGTTGGAGTATAAACCTCTGAATTTCCGGTTCGTATATCAACGGCTTTATATTGCTCGTTGCCATAATTCTTCAGGACAACCTTTTTGCCGTCTGGGCTGAAACTGAGTTTTTCAAAAGTACTGGCCGACTCTAAAGTCTTTTGTTTGCCGGTTACAAGATCCATGACAATGAAACTTTGACCGAATTCCCTGGCCGAAATGATGGCGGCCTTGTTGTCGGGGGAGAGAATAACTGAAGCGCTGTAAGCGTCGATCGGGTCGGGCGCCGAAAATTTGATTTCACGTCCTTTTTTAGTCTTGAGGTCCCTTAGGATAAGGGAGGGACGGGAGTCTTCCTTGGAGTTTGGATCGGCTGAGAGTTCCCTTCTGAAATTGATTCGCCCCTCATCTGACTTCAAAGGTTTTGCAGGAGCGTAGGCTGCAATGGCGACAAATTGATTCTCATTAATAACCATCGATTGCTGAAGTATCGGACCTGAGACTTTTAAGGCTACGCCGGGAGATTGGAGCCGCTTTGGATCTTGAATCCTAATAGTTGAGTGACGAGAGTCTTTGTTGTTTGTTGTGACCGTTACCAGCTTCTTTCCATCTCGCGTGAAGTGGTTGGCGGTTATGAGTGTCCCATCAGGGAAGGAGGTTTCCTTCTTGCGTCCTGTTTCAAGATCCTGAATGAGGATGCCGTGCCCAAGGGATGCAGTCATGCTCTTTTGATCTGGTGAGACTTCAAGATTGTAGGCGGGGCCGACGTTGGGGATTACTTTCATGTGGCCGATGGCAACCAGTTCACACGAGTCTTCTGGTTTGGCCTGTTTTGCCTGATTCGCTTGTTTTGCGGGCTTTGCAAAACTCGTTGTGGCGATCGCAAGTAGCGCGAAATAGGGGAGGAGTTTGGGGAGCGTCATTCTTGCGGCTCCCATTCCGCCGTGGCGGATTTGGATTTTACACCCTTTGTAACCGCGTGCTCATGCATGCGTGCGACGCGCTCGCAGTCCTTTTGAGTGTCCATGTGAGGAGTGAAGATCTGCTCGCGAACATCGTCGTTGGTAAAGACCGTGGTGACTGTGATGGTGCAGTTGCTAGCCTCGGCAGTCGGTGCAGGTGAGGGAGAGGAGCTGACCCGCCGATCAGGAATTTGTTTTGGTGGAACTCTTTTTGTTGCAAGTGCCTGATTGCCGAGAACCCCGGTCAAAAGAATTATTGAGGCGAAAAAGGCAAAGGTCTTTGGATTTATGGCATTCATGACAAAGGTCTCCCTGTATTGATTTCGGCTTTTTTAGGCGAAATCTTAAATGGAGACTGTCGGCAGTTTATTGACGCCACAAATGCATCGGGGGAGAGCCGGTACACCTGGATGTACCTCGCTCTCCCCCGATTTGGATTCGCTAACTGATTGACCGGTTTAGCTTAAAGCTTACCTGTCAAAGAGAGCCCTTCGCAAAGGGTGTCGTAAGCTTTGCGTCCGGCTGATTTGAAGATGAAGATGATGCGGCTGAAGTTTGAATGTGCTTTGTACATTTCCTTAGCCAAACCATCGTAGGCTTTGCGTGAAGCAGCGGACTGAGCATTGGATTTGAATTCATCCACTACCTTGCCCAGCATCGTTGAAGAGGCAGCATCCCGGTAAATCCGAGCAGCCGTAATCTTGTGATAAGCTTTGGTTTCATCCTTATTGTTTTCCAAGATACGATTGCGAACTGCCGCGGTGCGATCTTCGCGGCTTACGCCGGCAGGAACCATTCCACTGTCGTTCACGAGTTTGTTGAAGTAGTTAGCCAATGCTGCTTGAGGATCAGGAGCGCGCATCGTGATGTTACGAGCATCCATCGTTGCGCCTTCCATTGTGATCGTAACCGTAGCGTCTAAAGAGGATCCATCGATTAAGAGCAAAGGATCAATTCCGGAGAAGCTCAATACGGTTTGAGCCGTATCGCCGTGCTCAATTGTGCCCAATTCTTGAACTGCGGCAACTTTGCCGTTGAGTCTGAGAGTGGCTTCAACCTTACCAGGGGTACGAACTGTCGATACGTTTTGAACAGAAGCGGTGACTTCGCCAGCGCCCTTGGAAACATCGAGGCGGAAGGTTGCATCACTCATTTCCACGAAACGCTGAACCGTTTCAGAAAGATCATCTTGTAATCCATTGATATGGAGTCGGAGATTTGCTTTCTGACGAGGTTGGAGTCGTGGATCAATTTTTGCGATCAAAGCAGTCGTGAAAGCTCCGCTTTTGAGTTTTCCAATGTTGAAGCTCTGAGTGCTTCCTTCAATGATGTCGCCTGTGAGATAGGCTTCAAGAGGAGTTGCCACGCCGCCGAAGTTTTTCACGGAGAACTTCACGCTGATGGCTTCACCAGGCTGATAGATGCCGTCATTTTCGGATCCCACGATCGAGTCAAAGGAGATGCTCAATTTTGGATTGGTGAGGTAATCTTGGAAATTCGAATTGAAGTTTCCGGTGTAGCTTGCCACGAAAGAGTCGCGGAAACTAGCGGTCGAGCTCTCTTTGAATTTCTTATTGAAAGCGCCGACTAGGCCGGTGTTAGCCGCTAATCGTTTACCAACCTGCGTGCCGACCATTTCGCCAGCAAGCTGACCCATGTCGATGTTTTGGTTAAATTGTTGCGCGTAGTAGTAGTTCACATACCACGTGTAAGAATTCTTGAACGCCGATCTAAAGATCGACTGGAAATCCACAGGTTTTCCAACCAAGGGATCCGTGGTGGGTTGGCCGTTGGCAGGATCGATGAGAAGAGGAGGATTGTTGAGGTTGTCAAATTTGGGGCGAGTGTCGATTGGACGCTCATTCCAAACTTTGAAGGCTAGGTCTTTATCGTACCACTTGGCCTTTTCGAAAACGTAGGTGCCGTCGGAGAAGTAAAGATCCCAAACGTTAAGGGGCTGCTTTTCGCCCAAATACAGGGCATCCCAGTCGTCATAGACTTTGAGTTGGCCGACGTCGATATCGTTCTTCATGATTTGTTCAGCAGTAGGAACAGCGCCGACGTATTTTTGATAGCCGTTGTCTTCGCCTTCATAAGAAGTTTGAGGAACACGAACCGCGCCGTCAGGATTTTTTCCGGTGTCGATGATTGACGTGAAACGCGTGATCGCGTCCGATTTTCCGCTCGATGAACCTTGTGAGTTCCCGGCGTTTTGTCCGGCTTGAATGCCGGCTTGCATGTAGTTGCCCATGCCGTCGACGAGTTTTTCGCCTGCCTTCATTTCGGTAGCATCGTTTTGATAAGCCTTGGTCATCTTATAAAGACCCCAGGAAAATCCGCGAAGGTAACCTTCCGTGCGGCCGTTACCGCCGGCAAAGCGTGTGGCCATGCGTTCAGCTTCATCGCGGCCGAATTCGCAAGCTGCGTACTGGCGTGCTGTGGCGTTGAGGTACTGATCGCACTCCGCGTATTTAGCGGGTTTCTGGTTATTGAAATTCACGTCGACTGCTGGTCCGTCATAGTGTGCGGCAAAAGCGCTAGCGCTTAAGCTCATCGAACCTATGAGAACAGAGTGAGTGATCTTTGAAAAAGTTTTCGAAGAGATCATTGGGAGGGGCTCCTTATTAGTTTAAATGGTTAAAACAGCATTTGACGCACTGTTTAATCGGCATGACTCGTCATGTCAATCGATTATCTCCGAAAAATCCTTTTACCGAGATGGTTTAGCCTTTGAGCAGAATCTGTGCCAGCCAGCTTGTATTTGTATCTGCCTGAATTTGCATGGTAATGCCTTGGATCACGCATTTTTATTTACATTGAGCTGGGGTCGTAAGAATTCCACCGAGGCCAGTTTGGCTCCAGCTCTCTGGGCACACCTTGTCCAAGTGGCTGCCTTTTGCGTTGTTTTTTGGGGGGGGCGCAAGGATATTCGTCCCAATGCGTTTTGGCCGTTTTTCGATCGTCATTATACTCCCGATACTTGCGATGCTCCTGCTAACTTTTGCTGCGTGTTCTCGGCAGTCAAAAATGCCGAACGCCTCACCCGTTTTTTCTCTGAGGCTTTCGGGTGAGCCCACCTCATTAAATCCTTTAGTCGCGGTGGATGGTTTTTCAAAACCGGTTCATGGGTATGTTTTGGATACGCTCTTATCGAGAAACGAAAATACGAACGAGTGGGAGCCCTCGCTTGCGGAGTCTTGGAGCGTTTCTGCGGATGGGTTGCAGTTCACTTTCAAACTTCGTCGCGGAGTGCACTTTCATGACGGGCGTCCTTTAACTTCTCGTGACGTCAAATTTAGTTTCGATGTGATCTTTGATTCCCGTTTTCCGACTGCGCATTTACGGACTTATTACGAAGGTTTTGAAAAGGTCGAGGCCCTGGACCTTCTTACCGTGCGCTTTACCGCAAAAGAGCGCTATTTTAGAAATTTTGAATCGTTGGCTCTTTTGAGTGTCCTTCCCGAGCATCTTTATAAAGATCCGAAAGTAGCGCCTGCTTCGCCTCATGAACTCATCGGCTCCGGACCCTACCAGGTGCAAAGCTACGAGCCGGGCAAGGGGATTGTTCTTAAAAAAGACTCGAATTGGTGGGGGGCCAATGATCCTCGGTATACGGGGCGATTGAATTTCGAGCAGATCCGGTTCCGCTTTGTGCGGGATGAAAACCTGGCTTTGGAAATGCTAAAGAAAGGTGAGTTGGATTATCTTGGCCTGAGCGCTGATACCTATTTTCAGAAAACGACTTCGCCCGAGTGGGGCTCGGAAGCTTTTGCAGTGAAATTCAAAAGCGAAGCGCCCAAGGGTTTCGGATTCGTCGGTTGGAACCTAAAGAACCCCCTTTTTCAAGACAAGCGAGTAAGGCTGGCGTTGGTGCATCTCATGAATCGCAAACTCATGATTGAGAAGTTTCGCCATGGGAGCTCACGGCTTGCCACGGGGCCTTGGTATCAGCAAAGTCCTTATGCTTCTCCCCATGTAAAGCCCATTGAGTTTGATCCACAAAAAGCGAGACGTCTTCTTCGTGAAGCGGGGTGGGGCGACCGAAAGCTTGAGTTCACAATCCTGCTGCCCAATTCTGACTCTATGAAATACTTTACGATTTACCAAGAAGACGCCAAGAAGGCCGGCGTTTTAATTCATCTCAAAGTTCTGGAGTGGAGCAGTTTCATTAAACTTGTGGACGCTCGCAACTTCGATGCGCTGGCTTTGGCTTGGCGGGCGGGTTCTGTTGAGATTGATCCCAAGCAAGTGTGGCACTCAACAAGCGCGGTTGCCGGAGGCTCGAATTACGTCGGCTATGCCAATCCCCGTGTTGATGCCTTGATTCAAAAGGCGCGTGGGATCATGGAGGCTAGGGCACGAATTGCGGTTCTGCAAGAAGTCTATGAACTGATTGCCTCGGATGTTCCCTACGCTTTTCTCTTTAACGACGAGTTTGATTTTTACGCACATTCAGCACGAGTTCAAAAACCGCAAGACACCTTGAAATATGGTCTGGGTTTGGACACTTGGTCCTTCAAGCAAAGGGCGCCCTGAGGATGGGGGCTTATCTCAAAAAGCGCCTCTTCTTCATGCTTATTACGCTCTGGGGGATTTCGCTCCTGGGATTCTTCTTGATTAACTGGGCACCGGGGAGTCCGCTTGAAGCGGCCTTGCGGCAGGGGCAGGCGAGTGCTGAGCTATCGGATTTGTCCGCATCGGCGGCGACTCGCGTGGCCCTGGAAAAACAATATGGATTGGATCGTCCTTTAGTTTATCGATACGCAATTTGGCTTAAAAATTTTGCGACCCTGGATTTTGGGAAGAGTTTCTCCTACCAAAGGCCAGTACTTGATGTGATTAGCGAGAAGCTCCCGGTATCTCTTCAATTGGGAGGCATGTCTTTTATCCTGGCCTACTTGTTTGCGATCCCATTGGGGATCTTGATGGCGATGAAGCGGGATCAGGCTCTTGATACTGGGGTGAGTGTGTTGCTGTGGAGCGTGTATTGTGTTCCCCCTTTTATGATGGCCATTCTGCTTTTGGTTTTTCTGGCGGGCGGGAGTTTCCTGGATCTTTTCCCGCTTGGCGGAATGGTCTCGGATGGTATTTTGTCATTTTCGTTAGGCCAGAAGATACTAGATCGTGTGTGGCATCTGGTTTTGCCTCTCACCTGCTATACGGCTGGATCGTTTGTCAGCTTGACGTTTGTTGTGAGGGGCGCGGTTCTTGAGGAACTCAAAAAGGACTACATGGCGACCGCCCGAGCCAAAGGTCTGGGGGAAGTGCGGATCGTGATGAAGCATGCCCTTCGCAATGCTTTGATTCCTGTAGTCACAGGATTGGGTTCTTTTTTGAGCGCCTTTTTTGCTGGATCGCTGCTCATTGAGACAGTTTTTGGTCTCGAGGGTATTGGGTTAATGAGTTACAACGCCGTTCTGGCGCGTGATTATCCGCTCATTATGGGATCTCTGATGATTCAGAGTCTTCTTTTTCTTGTGGGGAATCTATTGAGCGACCTGCTATATCGGGCTGTGGATCCGCGGGTGGATTTTTCATGAGTCGCGTGACTAAGAAGTTCTTTGGTAAAAAGCGCAATCGATTTGCTGTTGGCACATTTTTGTTTTTGACCTTCTTGAGTCTGACCGCAGAGTTTTGGGCCAATAGCCGACCTCTCATTTTGAAATATCATTCAGAGATTTTCTTTCCTGTGTTGAGTGAGGTTGCCCCTACACGACTTGGAATCACCGATCAAGTTGTCATGGATTATCGGGCGTTGAAACTGGGAGAAAAAGATTGGGCGCTCTGGCCGCTTATTGCCTGGGACCCTTATGAAAGTAACAACGCGGTGGAGAGGTTTCCTGCTCCTCCGTCAAAGGTCAACCTTTTAGGAACGGATGATCGTGGGCGTGATCTCCTGGCTCGGTTACTTTATGGATTTCGCACGAGCCTGCTCTATGCCGCTCTCGTTTGGGTTTTTGCTGTCATCATGGGTGTGGGGGCGGGGGCTAAAATGGGTTTTTTCGGGGGGAAAATCGATTTTTTTGGTGGGCGCGTGATTGAGGTGTTTCATAGTGTTCCGCTCTTTTTTGTTTTGATTATTTTTTCAGCGTTCATGGAACCCTCGCTTTGGGGGCTTGCCCTTTTGGCGGGCAGTCTGAGTTGGATCGGCTTGAGCTATTATGTTAGAGCCGAAGTTTTGAAGAATCGGAAAATGCCTTATGTAGAGGCGGCCCTCTCCTCGGGGGCTGGGTCTTGGCGTGTGTTGTTACGACATGTGCTCCCCAATTCTTTAGGCCCGGTGATCACACTCTCGCCTCTGATTGTTTCGAGCCATATTGTGGGGCTTGCGACCCTGGATTTTTTGGGTTTTGGGTTGGCCCCTCCCACGCCGAGTTGGGGAGAGTTATTGAATCAAGCCCAAAAGCACTTCACCACGGCGTGGTGGTTGGGCGTGTTTCCAGCGGGTGCACTCTTTGTTACCCTCGCACTTTTGGCAGTGATCGGTGAGGGCGTAAGGCGCGCGCGAGAACGGTAGGTTCAATGCGCAGTCCGGCTCGGTCCCCAAGCGTTTTCGTTTGCCGTTTGATTTCGCGATGAGGGAGTGACGCAAGCGCGGTCGCCAGGAGCCGTGTTACGCCAAACAAATCCGGGCGAGCTGGCACTGGTGTCGGTTTGGTCCATATCCAAATGGATTTTTACCTGGCTGAAGTGATGTCAAATTCTCGACACTAACCGCTGGTCTTACTTTTAATTAAGAAAGTTAAGACGCAGAGCATTTCTTCTGAAGTCTAGTGGCCTCATTGACGATAAGTTAGGGTGAAACTCTGCTCGCCTCAATTATCTTTGCGACTGCTGCTGATAGTGGGCGGGCTTTGCTTTAGTACGTCACTTGCTGTGGCGAGTCCCCTTCAATTGGGGTGTTTGGGCAGAGCTCTTGCGAAGATCCGAAATCTTGCGCCAATCAGTGCGATGATCGATGGTACAGAGGTTCCGCATCAGATCGATTCGGTTCTAGAAAAACTCGTAGCTGGCGGGCTGAATCCGGGGCGAGCTGAAGCGGTCGAAAAATTGATAGGTCGACTCACGCTTTCGCAACGCCAATCACTTGTGCGATTCTTTGAAACAGAAGTGCCGACGCGCCTATCGACAGGTGTCGTGGAAAATTTCGATCGTCTTTACGCTGCGCTCGCAAAGGCCGCGAAGACCAAAGACTCAGACGAATTCGTCTATCTCGTTGATGTCCTGTCACGCGAGGATCTTCTGAGAAACTATGGCGAAAAAGTGCTTCGTCGAGCTTGGTCCCGGATAAAGAATTCCAAAGATCCTTACACCACGGACTCTTCGCTTTCGCAGAAAGATCTCTTTGAGTTCGAAAAACTTGCCAAAAGCACGGGATCCAGTTCAAGCGAGATCAAGAAGTGGAATGCTTGGTTACAGACTCCAACTCATGCGCTTTATTTGTATCAGAATCTCTCTGATCTGGGGCATCGCGCGGATGGGGTGCTGGCGCGGCTCATTTCCGAAAACAAGTATTTTGCCCGCGTCGGTCGAATACGAGGACCGCCCGAAACGCTGATGACTTACGCCTTTGAGAAGGAAACCCGTAAGACAGAAGCGACGATGATGTACAAAGATCCTGCCATGACGGATGAGCAGTGGTTAGAATTGTCAGATCAGGATCGGGCCGATCGGCTTTCCAAATTGGTGTTCCTCCCCAAGAAGGCCATGCCGGCAAGCAAGATTGCACCCACTGCTCTCAAGCCCGAGGTTTTGGGAGGGCTCTCTGAAGAGTCGCTTAAGCCAAAGCTCTATGAATTTACCCACCGCAATTACGAAATGGACCCTGCACGGCTCGTCGCGCACATGGAAGAGGTGAGTAAGCTCCTTAAAGAAGGAGATTTTCACGTCCATTTGGTCTTTGATCTTCCGGAAAATTATGGAGACATGGTTGCCTTTTCAACCTGGATGAAACAATTGAATGACTACCTCTACTTCGCGGGTATGGAAGAAGGTCTCCACGGCAGTAGTCTTGTTCAGATCGCAGAGCCGCCGCGCGATCCAAAGAGTCCTCGAGGTTTTCTGGAGCGAGTGACCTCGTTGCTGCCTGAGGTAGGGGTTGGGAAAGGGGATCATTTGCCCAATCGACTCGGAAGTGTCGGAAACCGAAACTATAAATTCTTCTCCGCTTCGGTTCGGGCTGGGATCTATGGCAAGTCCAAGAGCCCCCATTTCCAGAAAATTGGGATTGAGTTACGCGATGTCACACGCGAGATCAAGAATTGGGAGCCTCTCGTTGAAAAAATCGGGAAGTCGGCGCGAGCTCGTACTTGGGAGGGGCGCATCTTTTCGCAAAAGGCCAGTCCTGATGAGATCCTTTTGTCGGGAAAAATGGGCGAGAATGAAAGAGTCTCGCTACTCCACGCTGGTTTCAAACCCGACTTTTTGGCAGCTCTGGAGGCGGCTGAGCCCATGAGTGCTATCCCGCTTAGAAATTTTGAGACGGCGAGATTCAAGGATTATGTAGCAAGCGGATATCGAAAAGCTTCGCCTGAGCAAGCGGCGAGAATTGCGTCTGCTCGCGAGGGCTATTTTAAGAATCTCCGCGACTTGGAGCGTGAATGGAACGGGTATCTTCAAAAAGGGGAAAAGGTCGCCCCTGAAGAGCTCTCGGGAGCCATCCGAATATCGCTCACCGAGTGGGCCATTCAGGCAAAAGTATCCGAGTTATATTCGGGTTTCTAGCGTGCCTAATTCTTTTCTCAGAAATTCAATACTAGCCCGAACCGCGGAAGAATGCGTGCGCTCCTCAAGATACGCGATACTGATGGTGTTTCGAAGAGCTCTCTCACTGCCTTTGTAGCAATGCAGTTTTGTTCCCTCTTTTTGAAGTTTGGTCAGAAGATGGCTTGGAAGAATCCCTGCTCCTAGCCCACAGAGGATAAAACGCGCGACGCCTTGGGCATCCATCACTTGGGCTTTGACATTGAGATTCAAATTACGGCTTGCGAGGTGGTGGGCAAACCACATGCGCAAGATGGGCTCCCCCTTCTGATATTCGACGTAGTCGAGAGTTTCAAAATACTTGCGAGTATTTTGGGCGGGTCCGAATTTTTTTAGAAGATCCTTCGAAATACAAAGCTCCAACTTTTCATCATAAACTCGCTCGGTCGTGATTCTTTTATCAAGGGTGAATTCATCGACAAAAGAAAAATCAACGTCTCCTTCGAGCATGGGGTTATTGAGCTGGGATGCGAAATCAAGGCGAAGCGAGAATTTAAGATTCGGATGTTGGCGTCCAAATTTGGAAAGCATTGGGATGATAATATTGGTCCCGAATTCAACGGGCATCCCGATGGTCACTGTCCCCGTAAGGCGCTTTTCGCCCCCCTTGAATTCGGTCAAAACCTTCTCGATGCCATAAAGCCCCTCCGCAGTCTGCTTGAAAAGAAGGGTTGCCTGAGCGGTGGGAACTAATTTCTGCTTGATCCGATCAAAGAGTTTGACGCCCAAGACTTCTTCGAAGCTTCGAATGTGCTGGCTCACGCCTGATTGGGTGAGATGAAGTTCGCTCGCAGCAAGAGTCATGCTGTGGGTACGATAAACGCTTTCAAAGATTCGCAAGTGGTTGAGATTGAGTTTATCGATAAGCATAAAAGAAGTATAGAATGTGGCTATTAGAAATACTACTGAGATTGCATCAGAACAAAGAATTTCAATTGTTGAACTTTGAGGACATCGCATTAGGCACGGCAAGCTCATTAGTACAGCTAATGAGCTTGCCCACGTTTAAATAATTTCCAATAACCAGGTGCGGGGCGTATTCGTAGCTCACAGAAGAAATTTTGAACTCTTAGAAGGATCCCTTATATGAAAACGACGTTAATGATTTTGAGCCTTGCATTGATTTCAGCTCCTGCTTTTTCGCAGTTTGAGCCTGGCAGAACATATCCTGTAATGAGCTGCCACGATACCAAAGGGGTTGTGGATGCAGGCGAATTGTTGGCCTTGAAGGGTGAGGATGGACGCCCGGAGCTTGTTGCAACTTTTTATCATCAATCGCTGGCAGGCCCGCAAGAAGTTGGTGACGTCACAGTACTTCAGAAAGTTTTGAGTCGGCCCGTAAAGGGGAGTCCCGTAGTTTATAGCGGAGATAACTTTAAATTGACCCTGTTTGTTGACGCCGACTATCGCACGATTGAGATTCCCGCACACTTAAAGGCGAATTTTAAAGGCGAGCAGATTGATCAGGACATGCTCTGTGTGATGTTTTTTCACACACTTTAGTTAGACCGTTTATTTCGCAAGCCAGGCGGCAAGCGCCGGACGAGCGGCACCGGATGCGTTTCGCAAACCAAGGCTTGCAAAGAGTTTCCACTCCGTGCTCGTTGAGCCATCATCGACTTGATAGTTCAAGTGAAGTCAATTCACCATTTGCACGTTATGACCTTGGGCAAAACCAAACAGCTTCGTGATATAATCCACCTGCTCTTGTTCAGAAGTCGACCAGAGGGGGTTGAGATTTGCGAGGTTTTCTGCTGGCCACCCGGACTCGGTGATGGCTACGGGGATGGCGCCGACGTGATCGAATAAGGGTTGAAGATAAGTATCAGGAACCGTGGCAACGGTCGCATAACTAAACCAAGGATAAACGGTGACTCCCACGATATCGACTTTGGTGAGATCGTGCGTTGTGAGTGCGGACCAATTGGGAGTCGTCCAGGCATTGAGAGTGCCAACGCCCGCCAGGTGCTCGAAATTGAAAATGGGCCCGATCTGTGTCCCCGCAGAAACCGTTTTGATCGCAGTGTATGCCGCATTGTAAAAAGTGATCCAGCGAGCGTAGTCCGTCGGGTCTTGTTCATAGAAAAAGTCGTTTTCATTCCCAATAAACAAAAAACGAGGCTGATAGGTTGTCGCAAAACTCACGAGCATCGACTGAAATGCGGCCTTCGCCTCAGTATTGGCCCAAGTGTTTGTAGCGTTGGCAGGTAATTTCAGGAAGAGCGTGGTTCCACTGCGCCAGCCAAAGACAGCGATAGGGGTGTACCCATAAGTGGCGGCGTTACTCATGACAATAGCTGGCGCAGCAGGAATCGTTCCGCTATCCACTCCGCTAACGGCGTTATCTCTCCAGGCCCCGTTCCACATCGCTCCGCCATGAGGCATCGCTCCGACTTCAGTGAAAAAATCACCAAGCTTGCTGTAATCAGAAGGAAAGCCAAAAGGTGAAAGTCCAATCCCTTTTACGATAGGAGATGCAGTTGGTGATGGCGAAACCGAGGGGGAGGGTGACGGGGACGCGGAGCTCGAGGGTGCTGGCGCAGGAGTTGGGGTCGTCGCACCTTTTCGGTTGCATCCAGAACTACCAATGGCCACTAACCCCAATATCATCAGTATAAGCTTGGAAATTTGTCCGCGTTTCTTCATCCTTCAAAAATGGCAGACCTTCAGGAGCGTTGTCAAGCTTCAGGAGTCGTGCCGGTTTTCTCAGGAAACAGTCTTTCGTATTCCCGCTGATGCCGCTCCTTGAGCTCGTGTTCGTCGATATAGCCTGTGAAAATTGTCTTATCCATGGGAAACACTTCGGGTGAGAAGTGCGAGCCGTAGACATGCCAGATTGTGAGCACTAGGAAAGCGAGCAGGGCTTCGTTTGAGTGCATGACTCGTGAGGCGGGGATCACTTGGCCGGGCACAAAGCCCGCAAACCAGCCGGGGTATAAAAGGATAAGTCCCGTAAGAACCATGACCACTCCTCCTAGAACAATTCCCAGATATTCGAATTTTTGGCGATAATCAAACTTGGGATAGGTGGGCTTATCACTCTGATAGCCCAGGTAGTATCTCAAGGTGGCAAACAGATCGCGAAAATCAGCAGAGGTCGGAAGCAGGCTTAGCCTCATCCGTGAGGAGAGGACTCCTACTATAATGATCCCGATGTGGACGAGGGCATGAACTGAGAATGTCAGTCCAAAAATGCGATGAATGAGTCGGGTGCGGTCGACGCCTCCAAAAAAATCTATGATACGAGATGACCAGGACACGTCGAAGAATTTTTGCGGAAATCCCGTTAAAACGAGCATCACAAAGACGGCGATGACAAAGATGTGCTCGATTCGGCGTCCGACAGTAAAGCGCTCAATTAAGACCGTTCCGTTTACCTTCTTCATTTTGGTGGTTGTGCTCATAAGTGCCTCCAGAATTTTCCAGTTTTGATGCGCCACAGATGCAATATAATGTGGCTCACAAGTCCCAACATGATCAGCGGGATCATGATGCGATAGAGCCATTTTACACCCCAAACCAGCGGCGCCGATTTGAAGGTGGGGGGATAGTGCGAGAGCCAGGCATCAGCAAAAGCGGCAGGGACTTTTTCATGGCATTTGCGACAAGTCTTAACGATGCGTTCCCGCATCTGGTCCTTGCTCAGAGTCTCTCCGCCCCTGAATCGTTGAATATCATGTGTGCCGTGGCAATCGACGCAAGTCGCAATCGCACTCTTGGATGCTTGGGTAGTCTTGGTGAAAAGCAGATTGGAAGAGCCGTGGAAATCATCGAGGTAACTGCTGAGGACTGCGGTATTAAGGCCGTAGGTTGCCATCTTCTTTTCATCTCCATGACATTTGGCGCAGAGTTGATGGGATGAGGCCTTGAATCCGGGTTTTCGTGGGTCGATGATGGAGTGAGCACCGTGGCAATCCGTGCAGACCGGGGCATCGTCGCTCCCGGCGGCCAAGAGCTCACCGTGGACAGATTTCCCGAAAGTTTTCGCAATGTCGCTGTGGCACTGCCCGCAGCGTTCATTGATTTCTTTGCGGGGAGTGCCTGGCTTCTTGATATCATGTGAGCCATGACAGTCGGTGCAGACCGGGGCTGAGCGCTCGCCCGCTTTCATGGTTTCAAAGTGAATGCTGTCTAGCATCCGCGTGTAATAGGCGTAGTGACAGCGTTGGCAAGTGTTGGCTTGTTGGATGGAAAAATCGCGCGCGTCTTTATATTTGGGATTCTTGGCCTTTTCGCTTGGATGAGTTGAAGGCGTGATATCGCGATGGCAGTCGGTGCACTCAAGCTGTGCGGCATGGACAGATTGTTTGATATGGTTCCGGTCCACATAGACAGACCGGGTGGACTTATCCGAAAATCGCACAGATTGGCCCTTTTCACCATGGCAAGCTAGACAGTCTGCGTTGGTTTGAGCGCCCGCCTTGAAAGAGATCCAAAGCGGGCTTGTGATGAGTGCGATTGCAATGATCGTTTTTGCGGACCACATAGGTTGCCTCCGTTATGCCTAGTTGTTCTTCTCTTCTTGTTGGCTGCTCTCTTTACTTTCCTGCTTACTATCTTTGTCCGTCTTTTTGGTCTTGTTCAGGTAGGCCGCAGTGGGTTCCCATTTCCAGAGAGCAAGGTGAGCGTGATTGCTGATCGTAGACCTCACTTGCTCCGCGGCAAGATGGCATGCGGCGTAGATGAGTACTCCCACAACAATCAGCGGGAAACCTAACACGAAGACGCCGCCCAGGATAGGTGAGAAAAGGAGGGCAAGAAGAACGGGGACCTTGATGTAATCGGCTCCCGGTTTTCCTTCTAGGGTTTCGCCCTCAGCTCCCACAAACCTGACATCCATGCTACGAATTGAGAGATAGAGCCCGTAACTGACTGATTCATTGGTTTTGTAAGTTTTCATAAGATGTTTTCTCCTTAACTCCAATCTACCGGATTGGGGGTGAGGTGGTAATTCGGAGAATTACCTAGTTATCTAGGAAAAAGTACCTAGTGCGCGGTGCATCTTCCGTGCTCCTTGACCATTCCCGAGTAAATTTGAGAGGATAGGGTGAAATGTGGACTCACTGGGTTGCCTCGTTTTTACTCACGAATTTCGTTCAAGGCGCGCTTGCGTTGGTTTGGTGCGCTGGCTTGAGAGGCGCTGTTGGGGCGCGCTCCTACGCCTTTCGCGCTCGCTTGCTGGAATGGGTCCTGATTTTCCCCGTTTTTGTTTTTGTATTGCAGCAGGTAGCGCAGCAGATTTTTTCGGCGCAAACGGCTGATTCATTTGTCTTTGCTCGAATTGATCTCTGGTTAGCTTCTATAAGTGGAGAAGGTCATGGGCTCGGATTTCCGATAAAGTTGGCCCTTGGTTTTCTCTGGACTCTCACCACTTTAATCTTTGTCGTTCAGGAGGTCGCTCCACTTTTCGCCCGTCAAACGGGTGCCTTGCAGACCTCGGTTCCTCATCCGCGGCTCGAACAATCGAAGTTGCGAATCTGCAAGAATTTGTCTGGAGTCACACTTGCTTTTGCCGTCAGAGTCTACGAAGAAGAGGGGTTAAACGCATTTCTCAAGGGGCTTTTTCGGCCTGTTCTCTACGTATCATCCGGGCTCATGAGCAAACTCAACGACGAGGAACTGGATGCGGTTCTCGGGCATGAATGGGCCCATCTCTATTATGGAGGCCCGCTGCGCATGCTTGTCATTTGGTTTCTGCGAGCGCTTCAAGCCGCTAATCCAGCCGCGCTCATCGCGTTTCGCTCCCTCGTAGAGACGCGTGAGAAGGCGTGCGATGAGTTAGCAGGTTGGATTACGAAAAATCCCGAGGCCATGCTTTCGGCGTTACGAAAAACACAAGTCGCGGACCTTTCTAAAGCAGTGGCTAGTGGTGCGCCTAAGGTGGGGGCTCGTGAGGAGATCATTCGAAGAGGCGAAGCGCTTTCGTTGCAGGAGCGCGTTGCAGCTATTCAACTCGCTGAATTCGATCGGCCGAATATGGGACTTACGTGGGTCTTGTTACCCATGCTGGCGCTCTTGCTTTGGGGGATTCGATGAAGATCATGGCAAAGAGAATATTGCTTTCCGTTTTGTGGACGGCCTGCTTGGGGATCGGGATTTTTGCTTTTGATCGAATTTTTCTGGGGGCGCGCGAAACTGTCGGTTGGATACAAACTTCAAAGTTTGGAGAAATTCCGCCAAAAGCCCAGTTTTTTGGGGTTCCTCCTTACCTCCCTCGTTTCTTGGGTTGGCCGCCACAGCGGATCTTTTATCGAACTCTTCCTTCAGCAGGGTGGTGGATTGAACTTGGTTTTTCAGCGGATTCTCAGAAAAGGGGACCCGCCCTTTGGATCGGCACGGCCCCAGAGTCCCCGCCTGCGGAACTGGGGGATTTGATCCCTTGTTTAAGAGAAGAAGCGAGTTGTCCGAAGGGTTGGCATTCGCTCTCTGTTTTGACGGCGGGAGGACAAAAAATTGAGGTACTGACTCGGCTTGAGGCAATGGAGTCGGCTCGCTTGATAGAAGGGCTGCGCCGAATTCAGCCTGCTCAGAAATAGGCTCAAATCAAGTCACTTTGCCAAAGGCAGAAGGCCTACGCGAATCGCAAATTGAATTAATTTAGATCGATTATGAATCTGAAGCTTGTCCATGAGATTCATTCGATGGGCCATGACGGTTTTTACAGCGACTTCTAAAGTGTTTGCGATGTCTTTGTTGCTAGCGCCTTCGGCAACCATCTTCAGTACCTGTTTTTCCCGGGGTGTGAGCCGAGTGTAGAGCTCCTCGAAGGTGGAGTCCGAAGCGTCTGTATCTGTTTCCGACGAATTCTGAAACGAGCCTGAAACGAGTGCTCCGGCCAAGGTGGGGTCGATGTAGGTGCCACCGCGAAGCAGGGCATGAAGTGCGGAAACAAGTTCTTCTCCTCGCGCCGATTTCAAGAGGTATCCGTTTGCTCCAGCCTCTAGCAAGCGCTTCAAAATAATGGATTCGTTAAATTGGGTCAGGATGAGTATCGGCAGCCGGAGGCCTCTTTTTCGAATTTCTAAAGTAGTATCGAGACCCCCCATGCCGGGCATCGAGAGATCCAGGACCAGAAGGTCTGGCTTTAAGGTCTCAACAAGTGCGATGGCCTGAGTTCCAGTGGCGGCTTCTCCCACGACTTTGAATTCACGTGTGGATGTTTCTTCCAAGAAGGCCTTGAGTCCAACCCTGAGAACATTATGGTCGTCGGCGAGTACAAGTCGGAAGGGGTTATGTTCGTTTCTGATCATGAGCTTCACCCTCCGGTATCCAAACTTTTATGACGGTCCCCTGGCCCTGAGCAGATTCGAGGCTGAAAGTGCCGCCCAAGAGTGCGGCCCGTTCCTGCATCCCTAGAATTCCTAAACCATGGCCATCCTTTGTGTCGAGCCGCTGTTTTTGAGTTGCTGCGAAATCAAAACCTACCCCGTCATCTTCCACGACAAGTTCCAGACCTTTGGCTTTGAAGTTCACGCTCACCATTGCATGATCGGCCTTTGAGTGCACGATGACGTTTTGCAGGCATTCTTGGAAAATTCGAAAAAGAGTGACTCGCGCTTCGTGTGCGAGTTCAACTTCGATACCCTCAATGCTCAGACTGCCGCGGATGAATTGGTTCCGATTCAGTCGCTCCAGGTACCACTGTAGGGCGGGCAAGAAGCCCATGCTATCTAGAATCGAGGGGCGCAGATCAATCAAAATCTGTCGCAATGAGACGAGCATGTCTTGAGCGTTTTTTTCGATTTCTCGAAATTTATCACTCATATCAGGATCTTTTGTCGTCGCGAGATAACGCTCAATCTTTAGACGGTGCGCTGCCAGATCCTGGGCGATCGTATCATGCAGTTCTCTGGAGACGCGAAGGCGCTCCTCTTCCTGCGCCTTGAGGACTCTGTGGAGAAACTCACGTCTTTGTTCATGTTGAATTGATTCGTGTTCAAAGAGGAGCCAGTTTGAAGCGCTCATGAGAATTTCGTGCAAGAAGGAGCGCATGTAGCGCGCGTTGAGGGTGGGCCAAGCGTCTTGGGGATCACCAAGGATGCAT
>CAIRTR010000252.1 GCA_903881565.1 Oligoflexia bacterium
CCAGTCACCTCAATAGCGTTGACCTTGAAAGTGTCAAAAAATGCTTGATTTACTGATCTCACACCGAGATCAGCTTCAACAACGAGAAGAGGGACCGGCGAACTATCGAAAACCGTCTGCGCATCATCGCGAGACACTTTAGGTCCTTCAGGCTTTAGAGTGGGTTGGGCCCGTTTCGTTAGCAAGACTCAGAGCGCATAACGCCGTGCTTGCATAAATCAGCGTCAAGGGTTCATATCGCGTTTATGCGTGATATTGAACTTTACCAAATCCTTCTGGGTCTTACTTCTCCATGGAAAGTTACGTCTGTCGATGTGCACCCCGATCCGAAACTCAGGGAGATCACAGTTCGAGTTGCGTATCCAAGCAACGAACTGCTTCAGTGCCCAGAGTGTGAGCAAATTTGTCCGGGCTATGATCACAAGCCTCGTCGTTGGCGGCATCTAAATACGATGCAGTTTAAAACCATTATCGAAAGCAGCGTGCCTCGAGTGGAGTGCCCTAAGTGCGGAGTAAAATCTATTGGCGTCCCATGGGCTGAGGATAAGAGCCGTTATACAGCACTTTTTGAAGGTTTTACGATAGACGTTTTGCTGGCCGTTCGCAGTAAGGTTCAAGCCGAACAGTTGACGGGACTTTCCTGGGATCAAGTAGACTTGGTTATGGACCGCGCGGTTGCAAGGGGGATGTCGCGACGAGAGATTGAGACACTGCAATACGTCGGCATCGATGAGAAAAGTTTTGGAAAAGGCCACAATTATGCTTCTATTCTGCATGATTTGAATGGCAGAAGAGTCCTTGACGTTGTTCACGGAAGAACTCTGGAGGCCACAAATGAGCTTTGGGCGCGTATTCCAGAAAAACAGCGACAACAAATTAAGGCTATCGCCATGGATATGTGGCCTGCCTACATGGAGGCAGCAAAAACTAATGCTCCACAGGCCGATATTGTTCATGACAAGTTTCATTGCGTAAAAGAGCTCAGTAAGGGCGTCGATAGCGTACGGAAGAAAGAGCATCGCGAGCTTAAGGCCGAAAATCAGGGGGAAAGTATCTTGAACAAAACAAAATACCTCTGGCTAAGGAACCCAGACAACTGGAGTGATTCACAAAGACAAAGCTTCAAGGAGTTCAAGATTGACGTTCTTCAGGTGGGGCGTGCGTGGTCGATCGCGCAGGCATTTCAAGGGTTCTGGGATTATCGCTATGCCGGCTCAGCACTCAAGTTTTTCAACCACTGGTACTTCTGGGCCACGCACTCAAAACTCAAACCCATCATCGAGGCGGCCAAGACACTTAAACGCCACCTGCCGGGGCTTCTCGCCTATTGCAAACACAGGATCACAAATGCAGCTGCCGAAGGGATGAACTCCAAGATCCAGTTAATCAAAGCCAACGCTCGCGGCTTCAGGAATTTTGAAAAATACCGGATCGCAATACTTTTCAATTGCGGCCGGCTAGACCTCTACCCACTCGATTCCCGGTAGACCCAAAAAGAATACCCTATTTTGAAAACAACTCAGTCCCCTACTCATCGGTAGTGCCCAGTGGGATTGAAAACTACCTCCCTTCCCAGACCCCCTCCTCACTATTTGATCTGGCAAAATGTGAAAAACTGGCGAAACAAGAAAAAAAAGGAATCCGACTGCGATTTCTTAATATTTACCGCGACGAAAGAGATATCAAGGCAATCGAAGGCGTCGTTGCCAAGCTAAATTCGCGTTTAGGAAAAGTACAAATCGATATCGTCAGCCGCACCCTTACTGAAGCTCAAGAGGACATCACTGGGGGCACCTATGAACTCTTTATGTGCGGGGTTGGATCCCCCTTTCCATTAGCTGAGGGAATTTTGGCAGATTTCGTATATTCGCAAAAGGATAAAAACAAACTCATTAAATTTGTAGACAAAGACCTAGCAAACTTACTCGATCATTATAGGGATTCAGCGCCCCTTCTGAGGACCAAGTGGATTGCAAAGTTTGTAAATCACCTTATTTCAAAGGCGTGGGTGGTTCCATTCGCGCGAAGAATCGACACATTTCTCATCCCTGAGCAGTGGTCCGGTCTAACAATGATCAACGGCATGAATGGGAATTTCTATCTTGGAAAGGTCAAACTTGAAAAAGATCACTGATAGCTTCATAGGACAATCCTTTGCAATCATAGTGGCCGCTTCTGTCGTCATGTCGATAGCTATCGGAGTTTGGTATTCAAAGGAACTTAATGACCGAGCCGCCTCGAGAATCGAAGCCCAGAGAAACGAAATTGTTTCTGCACTCCAGGATGCGCTTGTAGACCCTTTACGATTGCAGAACTCCAAGGAGATTGGACGAATCCTGTCAGTGTATCTGGGGCGATCGCTTGTTTGGGGTGTTGTATCGGATTCCAATAACGTTCCAGTCTTTTCCGCTGGAAAAGTTCCTGACATAGACAAAGTTGCTAACATGGATCGTCAGATTTCTCTTGAGGAACAAATCAAATCAAAACGCATTACACTTCACCTGGTCATCTCGGACGGGAACATTAAGGCAGGCACCGTCAACGCAGAACTTAATGCTTCTCACTTCTTCTTGGATGGAGATTCTGAGAGACGGGCGGTATTCACCTCTCTGTTCATTTCCTTTTTCATCTTTCTTTTGGTTCTAGGCACCATTGCGATGAGACTTTCGCAAAGAGTCATCCTCCTAAAGAGAAGAATTTTGAGTTTCGACGGCAATACAAATAGCCTTGAAGGTCCGAGAGATGAAATCGCATTGATCTTTGAAGCGTTTGTCGGCAAGGCGCATCAACTGCAGAACATGCAAAATGAATTATCGGAAAAAAAGAAAGAAGATGCCATTAATCAGGTTGCCACCCAAGTCGCTCACGACATTCGCTCCCCGCTCGCCGCCATTAATTCCATGGAAAAGGATCTCACTGCTCTCCCTGAAGACACAAGAGTCATGCTGCGAAGTGCGGTCAATCGAATTCACGATATCGCTAACAACCTCCTGCAGAAAAATCGAGAAGCAACCACTAAACTAAAAGATGGTGCTTTGACCGGAAACACAGAACCGCACTGCACAGCCGCGGAGTCCATCTCCACTCTCTTGCTTTCAAGTCTCCTTGAACCCCTCGTCACTGAGAAGCGCATGCAGTTTCGCTCGAAGATTGGTATTGATATCGACGGCCGCATTGATGTGACATCCTATGGTCTTTTTGCAAAAATTCAGCCCACCGAATTCAAACGCGTACTCTCCAACCTGATCAACAACAGCGTTGAGGCTCTTGGAGAAAAAGGGTCGATTACGATTGGTATGACGAATCACGAATCCAAGATTGCCATCACAATTCAAGACGATGGCAAAGGCATTCCCCCTGAGATTTTGAGAACATTAGGCAAAAAAGGCGAAACACACGGCAAATCAGGTGGCTCAGGCCTTGGTCTTTATCATGCGTAGACTTCTGTGGAATCCTGGGGCGGGCAACTCGACATCGAATCAGATGTCGGTAAGGGTACCTCGGTGAGAGTCATCCTCCCTCTAGCC
>CAIRTR010000253.1 GCA_903881565.1 Oligoflexia bacterium
ATCCGATTAGAAAACTCTATTGCTCAGGAGTCTCCAAAAGAAGGATTGCTAGACTGCTTCGGATTAATCGCAAAACCGTGCCAAGAAAGCTCCTGTTTTTGGGTGAGCAAGCCAATCATTATTTGAAGCAAACTATTGCCGATTTCCAAGCGAGTGGGACAAAGCTTAACGCCATCCAGTTTGATGAAATGGGGAGTTTTGAGCACTCAAAATGCTTGCCCCTGAGTATTCCGCTAGTCGTCCAGCCCGAGAGCAGAAAAATTCTAGGCTTTCGGGTCTGCTCGATGCCTGCTAAAGGGCCGCTTGCAGGAATTTCTGTGAAGAAATATGGACGTAGAGCTGACCACCGCGCAGTCGCTGCCTCCTCACTCTTTGAAGAACTAAAGCCCATCATTCACCCCAAGGCCACGATCATCAGTGATCAAAATCCGAAATATCCTAATTGGCTAAAGCCCCATTTCCCACTCGCTACTCACAAAACCCACAAGGGTAGGCGCGGCTGCGTCGTGGGCCAAGGCGAATTGAAAAAGATCGGTCATGACCCACTCTTTGACCTCAATCACACCTGTGCCATGATCCGCGCGAATATTAACCGACTCTTTCGAAGAACTTGGTGCACGACAAAGCGCGCAGATCGACTGGCGCTCCACTTAGCAATCTATATTCAATATCATAACGAAGAGCTGACATCGAATTAGACCGCCTTCCACTCCCAGGATCAGAAACAATACCGGGCTGGCACAAGAAACAAGCCCATGAGTGTCTCACAAGGCAGATCCTTAATGGGATTACCCGTTAAGACCAATCAACATCCACACAGTAAGGGGGCAGTTTGTGCTATTTAAGGCTTTTCTTGAAAAACTGCGGAGCGTGCGCCATCAGGCGTAGAATCACCGACTCCGAGAAGCTGCAATTCGGGAATTCTGACCTTGCCCGGATCTTTTACGGAGATCCTTACAAAAGTCCAATCACTCAGAAATCGATAGCCACCACGATAGAAGATGACCTTTAACCCCGGCAGTGATTCGAGCCACTTTTGCAGTGAGACCCGTTTCCCGCTCTTTAAGACCACTTCGCTTGTAGCTCCAAATCCAGTCTTGCCGGAACCCAGATACAGAAAAATTTCGCCCCTCTTCTTAAGTGATTGCACGTATTGGCTTAAAACCTCTGTGGGACGCAGCGAAGTCATAAAATCCCCATAGTAATCCGTAATGAGGGAAACATTCGAAAAGGCTTTTACAGAATCGGCGGATTCAAAAGCAGAGTATTGGAAACGCTTGGGGTCGATTCGAGATGCACTCCAGCGCATGAATCGCTGAGCGAGTTTTACGAAGATCGAAGCGTCTGAGAAGTCATACTGTTTTTCCTGAATCTCTTGAATGATCCGAGAAGGAGCTCTTGTGACGTTGAGCCACGAATCGGTGGAGCGAAGTCTCTTGATGCGTTTAATGAGAGGATGCGTGAATTCGCCACTTCGAAATGCATCCAGAAACTGGGTTGCACCCAGATTTGAAAGCTGGACCTTGACGTCGCTGCCAATTGCGTTGGCAACCCTTTGCCGATCGGCACGCGTAGCGATTGAAACAGCGGTTTCTTGCAGGAGCATCGTAGGCGGCGCTCCAGGCTTAAAGTCCAAAAGAATCAGATCGGGGATAATGACCGTCTCGCCCTTCTTCTTCTTGATCTTAAGTGACCAAACTTCAAATTCCGTAAATTCATCTTTAAATCGCCTCTTGGTAGACGTCACTTCGAGGCCTGGAATTCGCTCAATCCAATCAGAAAGCGAAAGCACTTCTTTATTGGCGGTAATGATCCGATTCGTTTTTCCAAAGAGCTCATACGAAGAGCCCAAAAACAAAAAAAGCTCGCCATCTTCATTAAGGCTATTTACGTATTTGCTCAATACGACATGGGGTTCGCCCGAATACGCAAGGGGACCGAAAACGTCAGTGATGAGATCGCTTTTTGGGAGTTCCCCATTTGGAATGTTTTCAATAAATCGGCCTGTCATCACGGTCGTAGTGGCCGAGGAGCTTGCTTTTGACTCATAGGCGAGCAGTGTCGCTTTTGCATTCTTTGGTTTAAGGATCTCAAACAGATCTCGAATCGCTAGGCCGTTGCCCCCGCCCGCATCAAGATAGTGGGCTGCTTCTTTTGAGGCGAAACGATCTAAGGCAGCCCTAAACTCCGGCCCTAGGTTTGAAACATAGTTCCTCAGTCCGCGATCCTTCGTGAAGCTGTCCTCAAATTGCTTCACATTTTCAAAGGCGGAGACTTCGTGTTTTTGAGTGATCGATGATTTGAGTTGCGCTAGCGCGTTGCGAAGGGGAAAAAAACAATCCTGCCCAAAGCCTGCGAAGGTTGGTGGGGCGAAAAGAAACAGGGATAGGGCTAAGAGAGCGACCCGCATTACTGAATGATCTCACGTAAACGATGAGGGTTCAATATTGGCGTCGGAAGCTCAAAGCGCGCGCTGCAACTGGCGGCCTGAGAGCATCCTGAATGAGCAGGATCAGATGTGCCCTTTGCTTCAATCTTTATCATCATCTTCGGTCTCGGCGGCAGCACCGATTGCTGTAGCCTGAGCAGTCCGAATCTCATCGTGGCGAATCATGCCGCCCAAATGGGCCGTACGGACTAAGAGCACCACCGTAATGAGCGCCAAGGCAGAGGAACCGAAAGCTGCCTGAGTATGAAAATTTACACCCTTAATTCGAGGCAGCAGCAAGGTGGCTGCTGAAGCCAATCCAGTCAATGCGCAGAAAATCAGACTTAACTCTGCCGCCTCCTCGTGATTATGAATTACTGCTTCTGATACTCCTGGACGATGCTCGACGATTTTCTCTGCTGGCTCGCCCGTGAGATACACGGGAGCAACGCTCAGCGCTCCGAAGATGAGAATGCCAAGACCAATCGTCTTCACGCCTTGGCGCATCAGAACAAGTCCGGTTGCGAGGACAAAGAAACCAATAATCGCGCCGAAGACCGGCAAATGATTTAATCCTAAGTGTAATTGTGCAGCATTCAACATAAAGAATCCTCCCTATTTGAAAGAAGCTTCGCCTTTTTTGCTTTCGAACACATCTGTCGAATGACATAAAACCATGCAAATCAACCGTTTATATCTTTTGACAGAGGTGAATACCGTTGAGTTTTTCGGGACGTTGGTAAACACTAAAAAACCATGGAACTATCGCTCGGCTATCGAATAGTGCTTTCGGCTGTCCTGCTGCTCATTGCTGCGCTCGTTGGCGGCGATGCCGCCGCAGATTGGCGCGCTGGCGGGTCACTTCGACATATTATGGTGGAGCTCTGCGTTAGCCTTCTTGCCTTGGCTGGTGTGGCACTGGTCTGGTTGCAGAATCTTATACTCAAGACCAACCTGGCGCGGGCACATCGCGAAATTGGAAAAGTTCGCGAGGAAGCTCTCCGATGGAGAGAAGAGCACGCCGCCCTACTCAAGGGATTAGGTACTGCCATTGACCAGCAGCTCGTGGCATGGGGCCTGACGCCGGCAGAATGCGAGATTACACTCCTGCTCTTGAAGGGCCTTAGCATGAAGGAAATCGCGGAGGTGCGCACAACAAGTGAACGCACCGTACGGCAGCAAACCCTCGCCGTTTACTCAAAATCAGGCCTTGCCGGACGAGCGGAGTTGTCCGCCTTTTTTCTTGAAGATATTTTGGCGCCAAGGGAAAAAAATATAAAATAATCCCTCGAATCCGGCTTCCACGACGGCAAACAAGGGCCTTAAACAAAGGGCTTTATAGGCTGGATGGCGAAGCGAACTAAACTCGTTTTCGGCATATCTGTTGCAGTTTCTTGCAAATTGAGAAACCGCTTAACGCCGCAATTATGGGAACAAGATTAATTCATGAGCTGATTTTCCTATTCATTATCGCTACAGAAGTCGCGCTCGCCAATGGCAATGCCCGTGCGCCCGAGGTCGATATTTTCGGCAACTATTCATTAGATGACGCTACGATCCGAAAAATGGCTGGACTGGACTCAGACTCTTTTCTTGCTCCAGAAGAAGTTTTGACTCGATTAAAGACTACCGGCCTTTTCTCCAACGTTCACGTAAAACGCACCTCGACATCGCTCTATGTTACGGTTGTAGAAAAAACGATGTGGTTTGCGATCCCCTATCTTTCGGCCGGCGAAGAATCGCTTATCCTAGGACTCGCCGGCGGGAGAGCTGGGATTCTCGGAGGCAACGCTCAAATCTTGAGCAGGTTTCAGCGCGGGACGGACGATGAAGAGGGTTCGATCTTCTTGCGAAATGAATTCTTCTTAGATTCAAACTTCCTCTTAGGAGCGACATTAGATTACGAGCACGCGAAACACCGCATCTTTAGCGATCGCGAAGTGTCCTCTCGCACCGACAATCGCAAACGAGGCGGTAGCATCCTCAATGGATATCGCTTCAATTCTTCACTTTTTCTTGGCCTCAACACCTATCTAGAAAAGCACAGATTTCAAAATCCCAATCTCGAATATGGAGAAGGATTGCAGATCAGTCACAAGGTCTATCTGGATTACGGAAAACTATCTCTCGACGAAGGCTTGACTCAAGGAGCAAGTACCCGCCTTTATTTTGAACGCGTTAATCCCTTGGGAGATTTCTCGTTCTTTAAAGCGGGGCTTTCGGGGCAGGCAAGCCCCTATCTTCGAGGCGATCTTAACTGGATTTCGCGAGCGAAATTCGAAATCGGAAACCAACTCCCCTACTACCAACATTTCGAAATCGGGGGGGCCAGTCTTCGCGGTTTCCCCTCCCAACAGTTCCGGGATGATAGTTACTTCACCTGGCAGAACGACCTTTTACTATTAGGGGTCCAAGCTTGGGGCGTCAAGCTACGTCCACTCTTATACCTGGATTGGGCGTTCGTTGAAAACTCTGGCCGAACTGGACTTGGAACGGGATTTCAAGTTTTCCTTCGTAACGTAACGATTCCCGCTATTCAATTTTTTGCAGGATACGGTCTAAATCCTACAGGCTTTAGCGTATCGGCTGCAGTGGGGCGGCAAAGTTGCAATATTGATGTCATCATGAAGTCACCCAATTCTCCCAACGCAATTCTCCGGGCAGCGGTTTCAGCATGTGTTGTCGTGTTTTGTAACCTGGGAATTGCTTGTGCCGCACCCCAAACAATGGCGCAATCGGCCGCAAAGCTACCGACCGACAAGGAAATTGTCTTGGCGCTGACTCACCAGCTTTTCAGTGATCCCTATTTTTCCCCCAAGGACATTCACATCGACGCGACCAACGGCGTCGTATCCCTAAAAGGGGATGTCGATAACCTACGCGCAAAGGATGTCGCAGTCGCGATGGCCGAGAGTCTTCGCGGCGTCCAATCCGTTGTAGATCGACTCAATGTCCGGCCCATCGCAAAAACCGATCCCCTAATCAAGGATGAGGTAAGGGCTGCGCTATCACTGGATCCCTCTACCCTCCCGCTGGATATAGTGACAACCGTAAAGGACCAAACGGTGAGCTTTAAAGGAATCGTAGATTCTCAAGCGCAAGTGCGATTGGCCATTTGGGTCGCTAAAGGAATCGAAGGGGTCAAAGATATTGAAGACCGTATCGACGTGCAATACAAGCCTCGGGCCGACAATGAGATTCTGACTGATATCGAGGGACGCATGAGAAAAGATGCATGGCTTGACAGTGAAACCCTGAAAGTTAAATCTAGCGCAGGCCAAGTGGCGATTACCGGCTCCGTCGAAAGCGCGGCCGCAAAAAAACACGTTGAAACTTTGGGCTGGGTTTCCGGAGTAAAAAGCGTCACCGTTGAAAACCTCAGGGTAGATCCAAAAAAAGCCGAAGAAGCTCAAAAAGCCGAAAAACAAGCGACGGCTGCTCGCAAAAAGCGTCAGCCTACGGACGAACAGGTGCGGTTGGCCATCAACGATACGCTACTTATGGATCCACGCTTCAGCTCCTCTTCATTTCAGATCAAGTGCAAGGACCGGATCGTCACCCTAGAGGGCACCGTAAACACACTCCTCTCCAAACAAGTGGCCGAAGAGGACGCTCGTCACACGCAAGGCGTCGCGGCTATTTTCAATCATCTCCAAGTAACGCCGCCAATTGCAAGAACCGATACCGAACTCAGCCGCGACATCAGGCGCAGCCTCGCCCTGAGTTTACCCAAGGAAAAGTCTCAAATTCTGATTGAAGTCAGTGACGGCGTGGTAAAGATAACGGGTAAGGTAAACGGCCCCTACGAAGCTTGGCTAGCAAAGGACGCTGCCTCGCGAATTGCAGGCGTTCTGGCCGTCAACGACTCATTAACCGTTGAAGCTAAAATCCTGTCGATGCAGGGCGATTCGCAGATCGCAAGTAGGATTCACAGTGCGATTATCTCTGATCCGTTTCTTGGCCTCACCGATACGCTCGAAGTCCGAGTTAAATCCGGAGTCGCCTATTTGAGTGGCACAGTCAATACTTGGTTCGAGCGCTCCGAGGCCACTCGCATCGCTTTCCAAAATGGAGCACGAAACCTCTACAACGAGATCGCGGTACGCGAAGATCCGTTCGCGTCAAAAAGAACAGAGTTCTATTCTAAAGCGCCCTTTGATTTTTATGACTACCATTGGATGAGTTAGTCATCACTCGTAAGCCCCGCAATCAAGGCCTTGACTTGATCCCAGTTCAATCGCCCACCTCTATTGGCAAATAGTTCTTCTGAATCAATTAATTCTGCGAAGCTTGATCAGCGCTGAAACCGGAAATTTCGACAGCAAGCTCCAGGGTCATGGTCAATAGGCGCGCCTTGGAGAAGGCGTCCACAATGTTTTGCCGAGTGGAAGAAGCGCTATGCCCTGAACTAGAGTCCGTCTGGGAAAGCGTTCAAAAGAACTTTAACCTGTTCCAAGCTAAGTCTCACCAAATTCTCCTCAACAAAATCTTCCATCAACTCGTTTCGGTAAGCGGTATCACTGTAAAGACTTAGAACAGTGGGAACATCGGTCGGATCCCATTTTCGAAAATAGGTATTGAAGTAAGATTAACCGTGAAAAAACAACCTGCCAAAAATACCCCCCGCCCGCCTTGAAGAATCAAAACGGACGGAGGTTTTGTCAATCAGACGGAGACTACCAATTCTTCTTATTAGCGAAAGTTTCTTTCAACGTCTTAGGGAAGCTCCATTTTGGCTTCTTGCTCGCAGGACGAGCTTTGACAGTGATTTCTTCTTTCGTAAAAGGATTAATGCCTTTTCCAGCTTTGCGAGGCTTCACTTCTTTGCGTAACAATGCGCCGACGATTGGCAAACGAACGCGCTCGCCGCCGGCCGCAGCTTTAGCGCCCGCCGTAAAAGTGTCTTCAATGACTTTCTTAAGATCAGAGCGTTTAAGTCTGACTTCGCCCTGTTTTGTCGTCGTGACCGTCTTTAGGATTTGCTCATGAAGTTGGTTGATGAAATGAAATTTTGTTTTAGCCATAATTGTCCCTCTCCTTTAATTGGGATGCGGAAAATGTACGAAAAATAAATGGAGCAAGCAAGAAAAACTCTCACGCTGCGCATTTTTATCGCAAATACCCCACTTCGTGAGCCACGGTTTGCCGTCATGACGAATTTTGCGGCAATTGCGCGGTGTGTTTTCATTCTTAGGTTGCGGCACAACAGCTCTTGGTGGATAAACACCGCCACGAGGGACTTATGACCGAAGCCAAAATAATCAAACGCTATCAGAACCGAAAACTCTATGACACCGAAGAATCCGTCTACGTCACTCTCGACGAGATCGACAAAACGCTCAAAGCTGGGCGGGATGTACGGGTCATTGATAACAAGACCAAGAATGACATTACGGCGACGACTCTAACCCAGCTCATGTATGAAAAAGAGCGTAACGGGCGCACGCAACCTTCGGTAGAACTGCTGAAGGAAATCATTCGCCACGGGGATGGAACTTATTCTGGATATATCCAGGCTAAGATGGCCAGCGAGCTTGCGAAGTTCGACCAAGACAAGGACAATGGCAAAACTGAAGCGCCGATTCATCCTAAGCTGAATCAGTAAAAACCAAGCGAATTGAATCACTTGCGATTTTAGCATAACCGTGAAATCCTCTATGGATGGAACAAGGTAAATACAGACTCGGCGCCGTCGTCGGCCTCATTTTCTACGCTACGCAGGGTATCTTAATTGTTCTGTCTGAACTGCCACTGATTCCTGAGTCCCAGCGTTTTAGTTATGTCCTGGGAAAAGTATTTCTCCTGGCCACGGCCTTTCTTTTGGCCTATTGGCTCTGGCGCGATTATGAGTCGGTGGCCGCCAATACTCTGATTGGTCTTCATTTCATGCTTTATACCTTTCAAGGCCAATGGTATCGGCCGCTTTATTATTTTTCATTCTGCCAGCTTGCGGTCGCATATTCGTTCATATTCGCCGTGCCTAAGCGGATTTTTAGACCCATTCTTCTCGTTTGGCTCTTGGTGTATTCGTATGTGTTTCACCTCACTTGGGAGAAGCATCAGCTAGCCCTTCAAAATCCCGTATTTTCTGACATCATATTCTGCATTTCTGCCACGGCCATGATCGCGCTGATCGCCCACTCCTATTTTACCTCCAGTCGGATGTTTCGCGAGGTTGCACTCGCACGTTTTTCGAGAGTGGCCTTTGGATCAGCGCGCCTTATCCACGATGTAAAGGGACTCATGGGCGCTCCTGTGCTTTACGCGCAGCTCCTCCAAAAAGAACTAAAAGGCACTGCAAACCCATTGGTTACTGAAGCGCTCAGCTCCCTATCTAAAGATCTGGAAAACCTGCAACGGGTTGTATTGGAGCTCAACCAGATGAGCGCCGTGCGCTCGAACAACGCCCCTACCGAGTTTAATTTTGAAAAAATCATCAGCGGGGTGCGCCTCATGATGGGCGATCGATTAATGAACGTGAACTTTGAGAATTCTGTAAACTTGAAGTTACGAGGGGACCTCTCACTGGTCACCTCCGTTGTGCTGAACATCTTCCTGAATTCGCTCGACTCCTTTAAACACCACGGGATCGCAAAGCCGGTTATAAAAGCTTCGTCCGATGGGAGAAGCCTAAAATTCACGGACAATGGCCTTGGCTTCGATCCCGCAGTGCTCAAAGCCTTAGCAAACCAAAAAGTACTGTCGACGAAAGAATCAGGCAGTGGCGTGGGACTTTTCGTGATCATGGATGCAATGGAGAGCCTTGGAGGCAAGGCGCTGTTTCAAAATGTTGATCGCCACGCTCAAGTCGAACTTATTTTTCCGAAGAAAAGCGTCGTACCGGCTTAGAGGAGAGCCAAACTCATGTCACCCGCAGCAACGATACTCATCATTGACGACGACACCAGTTTTCTAAGGGCAACCTCACTCGCCCTCAAGAATGAATTCGAAGTGATTTCATTTTCGGACCCGCACGAGGCGATGCCAGCTCTCAAAACGGCCCAGGCCATCGTTGTCGATTTTAAAATGCGAACCGGGGACGGAACAGACGTGCTGCGCCGGGTGAGCCAAGAGAATATCCTAGCACCGGTTATTTTAGTCACCGCCTATGCCGACAAAGGCATGGCAATTCAAGCTGCCAATCTTCACGCGTTTGCGATTCTAGAAAAGCCAGTAGACCTTGAGACTCTTCGGACTACGATTAAAGCCGCCACCCGGGAATTTGAGCTCCGCCGGATCGCCGGGGCGCTCGCCCGCTCAGAAGCGCAATTGAAAAAGGCGCAGTATCATGCCCGCCTGGGAAACTGGAGCTGGAACCTCAAAACCGACGAGCTCGAGTGGTCTGACGAAATGTACAGGCTCTTCGGCGCTGAAAAAGAGACTCTTCAAGGTTCAATGGCCGATCTCTTGATTCAAGCCATCCATCCCGATGATCTTGCAATGATGAAGCAGGCCAAAGCCGCTGCGCTCAAAGACAAAACATTAGCCTCAATTGAGTGCCGCGTGGTCCACAAAGACAAATCCGTCCATGTTCTTTGGGTCGAGCTTGGCGAAATATCATTAGATGATGAAGGTTCTCCATCACTGCTCAGCGGCATCGTCCAGGACATCACTGAACGTAAAAAACTCGAAAACGAACTCCTCGCTGCGAAGTCCGCCGCCGAAGAAGCCACCGAGAGTAAAGCCAAGTTCTTGGCCATTGCGGCCCATGAACTGCGTAACCCGGTCTCCATGTTTGCACTTTTTCTTGACCTCGCAAAAAAGCAGATCGAAAGCGGCAAGCCCGTCAACGCTGCCATGTTATGTCGCCTTCAGGGTCCAGCCTCGCGGCTTGCGCGTCTGGTGGTGGATCTTCTGGATATTTCGCGATTGGAGCGAGGCCTTATGGTTTTGCGTCCCGCTCGCAGTGACCTTGGTTTGTTGATCCAAACCTTTGTGGAGGAGTTTCAACTTCAATTTCAAAATAGGCGTTTTATTTTTACTGGACCTGGGCAAGTGATCGAGGCTGAAGTGGATCCCGTGAGACTTAACCAGGTGATTTCAAACCTGGTTGATAACGCCATCAAATATACTCCCGAAGATCGTCCAATCGAGCTTCGAATCGATCCCAAGCCAAAAGGAGTTCGCGTTTCCGTGATCGATCAAGGGGCCGGGATCCCCAAAGATCAGCTGGAACTTCTTTTTTCGGAATTTGTCAGAGGCACCTCCGAAAATACGGATCGGACTCGAGGCCTGGGACTCGGACTTTCGGTATGTCGTCGAATCATGGAGCTTCATGGGGGAACGATTGGGGTTTCCAGCGAGCTCGGCCGCGGAAGCACTTTTTATTTGGAACTTCCTAAAGGGAATGATTGATGTCGCAAGAAAATAACAAATATCGCACGGGCGCGCTGATCGGGCTTGGGATGTTGGGTCTATTTGCCATATCCAACCTGCTGGGCGAGTTGCCCCTTTTGCCCGAGGAACAGAAGTTTGCTTATGCGATGGTGAGAATCGGGCTCATTGTTACCCTGTTACCCTTGGGCTATTTGCTTTGGCGCAATTATGCCTCGGTGCTTGCAAACACGCTCATCGGAATCCATTTCATGATCTATACCCTCCATGGGCAATGGCATCGGCCCTTGTACTACTTTGCGTTCTTTCAGCTAGGCATAGCCTACTCCTTTGTTTTCTCTCCACCAAAACGAGTATTTCAGATTCTGATGCCGGCCTGGACGCTTGCCTTCACCGCCGTTTTTTACTTGAGGTGGGACCAGTTTTGCCTGGCGATGCAAAATCCAAAATTCTCAGAAATCGCCACGGGCATTATCGTGGTGGGCGTGATGTCTTGGATCTCCTACTACTATTTCACCGACGGAAGAAACTTTCGAGAGATGACCGTCGCTCGTTTTTCAAGAATGGGATTTCATTCTTCGCGAATTATTCACGATCTAAAAGGCCTCTCTTCAGCACCAAGACTCTATGCAGGGATGCTACGGGAGAAATTCAAAGACCATTCTGACCCGGAACTGACGGAAGCTTTAACCGCACTGTCTCGGGATCTTGAGAATATTGAAAATGTCGTGCGCGAGCTCAATCAAATGATTGCCGTACGCCAGGGACAAAACCTAAGTGATTTTACATTTGAGGAGGTGCTAGACTCCGTCCGGACCGTGCTTGGCGATCGACTCAAGAACGTCAGCATTGAGAATCAAGTCAACGTCCGACTTCGCTCAGACAAAGCACTTTTGTCTTCAATTGTGCTCAATCTAATCTTGAATTCTCTTGATGCCTTCAAGCTAAAGCAGATTCAAGCTCCCACACTTCGCATCCAAGCTGACAAAAGCTCGCTGACATTTTCCGACAACGCCGGAGGCTTTGAGCCCGACGTATTAAAAGATCTCACTCAAGGCAATGTCTATACCACAAAGGCTAATGGCAGCGGGTTGGGACTCTGGATGGTGATGGACGGCATGACCAGCCTGGGCGGAAAAGTTAAAATCAAAAACATCGCCAAAAATGCTTATGTTTCGCTCGTCTTTCCGAAAAAATCGCTGACAAACCTGGCGTAAATGCCACCCTTCACTTGCAGCGCTCAATCAGCTCGTGCGCCTTTTCCCGGCATTGGTCGTTCCGTTGGAACTTCGGGAGACCTCCCAGGTTTTGACCTTGGCGGCGCAAGCGCGCCAACAATACCGGCAACAATCCAAAGAACCCATCGCGCGGATGCTGGCAAAAATCCGAACCTTATCCACAGGAGGGGACCCCAGGTGGTACGCACGTGGATTGATCATCAGCATGACAAGTTCCATAGAACACATTGAATCAGCCTGCAAAGTGATGCAACGGCAGTTGGGAAGCTATGGGCGTCCTGGCAAGCCGCCTTGCGATCGCCGACACGGTCCACAGTATCGACCGCTATTGCTCCCGCAATAAAATCAAGCCAATCTTTTTTCACGGTTCCGGGGGGAGCACCGATCGGGGGGGCGGCCCTATCGAAGAACAAACGTCTTGGTGGCCGCGCAGTGCACTGAAGCTCTATAAAGCAACCCTTCAAGGGGAGACGATCGAACGATCCTTGGCTAGCCCGGAGATTACCCTGAGGCGCATCGAGCAGATCACAACGAGATTTCAGAGCGATACCGGAACTTACCGGGGGGCATCCCCCACGTTGAAAATTTTCGCATCAAAAGTGAGTCAAGAGTACGAGCGAAGGCTCCACTCCCCCGAATTCTTGCAAGTGGTGCAACACGCCACGAGCTATCCCTATTTGAACGACATGAAGCTTGGCTCACGCCCGTCTCGACGAATCGAGAGCGGGCAGATCGAGTCACTTGATAAACTTCGGGCGATTCCCTGGGTTTTGTGTTGGACTCAAACACGAGTGCTTTTTCCAACCTGGTGGGGAGTCGGTACGGCCTGGCAAACAGCCACCGCTCGCGAACGCGCGCTGCTCCGCGGGAATTTCAAAAAGGACCCCTTCTTTCGCTCTTTTGTGAAGACGTTGGGCACGACCTTGGCAAAAGTTGAAATGCCAATTTGGCGGATTTACCTGGAGTCCAGTGGCCTTGCACCCTCCTTCGTTCATTCGACCACCCTTGAGTTTGAAAAAGAATACGATAAAGCGGTCGAGATGGTGCGGTTCCTATCGGGAGATAAGAACCTCATCGGGTTCAAACCTTGGCTTGCAGCCAGTATTCGACTTCGCGCGCCCATGATTCATCCTTTGAACTTGCTCCAAGTGATTGCCATTGAGCAAAAAGAACCCCGGATGATTCGTGAAACAGTGGCAGGAATTGCCAGCGGCATGATGACGACTGGGTAGACAATCCCTCGGATAGTGTTGATCTCTGGGCAGATACGCGTTACAACCCGAATAGCTGGGACCCCGAGATACCCCGAGATACCCCGAGATAATGACGCACAACGCAGATTGGCTTTCCAAAAATATCATTTTACTGATGGGCAAAGGCGGCGTCGGAAAAACCACGGTTGCCCAGGCAGCCGCGCGCCTTTTAGCCTCTCAAGGCAAAAGGACTTTGCTCTGCGAAGTCCTTAGTGTTTCAGGCGGCAAACACAAGCTCGAACAAATTGCGCCAAATCTAATGCATATCGCCCTGCGGTCAGATGAATGCTTTCGCGAGTATATCATCTTAAAGCTCAAACTCAAGGCGCTGTATACCGCGTTTCTGGGCAGCAAAATCACCCAGTATTTAGAAAGAGCCGCTCCCGGAGTTCGCGAAATGGTCCTTCTTGGGAAAATTTGGTTTGAGCGAAAAAACTTTGATCATATCATCGTGGATATGCCAAGCACGGGGTATGCCCTGAGCATGATTCATACCCCCTTCAACTTTGCGAATCTTTTTCCCGGTGGACCGATCTACAACGACTCTCAAGAAATGGTGAAAACTTTTTCAAACCCCAACGAAACCGCTTTTGTCATTGTATCCCTTGCCGAAGAAATGCCCATTCAGGAAAGCTTGGAGATGGCTGAGAACTTGAAACAGCTGGTTCCTCAAAATCCGGCTTGGCTGGTTCTGAATCGCCTCATTCATGTATCCACCGAAAGCAAAGAGTTATACCAAAAGAAGGGATCACGCCTCTCAGACAAAGAAAAGCTATCCCCACTTTGGTTGGCATTGGCGTATCTCATAAACCGTGAAGTCCAGCAATCCACCTTCATAGCGGACCTGCAAACGTCCTGGGCCCCCTACCTAAAGCCTTGGATGGAGATCAACGAAGCTTCGGAGAAAAACGACATAGAACGCGCACAGGTGATTGCAAATTCGATGGAGGGGGCAAATGGCTAAATCCGACATTGTCTCTCTGATTGAATCAAACCGCATCATCATTTGCTGCGGCAGCGGTGGCGTCGGCAAAACCACAATCAGCGCAGCGCTTGCGATAAAAGCGGCATGCCTCGGAAAACGCGCTGTGGTCATCACGATTGACCCGGCGAAACGCTTGGCCACGTCGCTGGGTCTTGAAGCGCTAAGCTCCACACCGACGGACCTCTCGGAGAGGCTTGCTAGCGCCCTTAAGGCGAACAATTTGCCTGCGCTGCGCGGAAAGTTGTTTGCAGTCATGCCCGATACGGCTCAGACTTTTGAGAAATTTGTACGTTCTATGGCGGGAAAAGATGAAGCCCTAGCTCATCGGGTATTGAAGAACTCGATCTACAAAATTTTTGCAAAAGAGTTTTCCGGGGCCAACGAGTATATGGCCATGGAAAAACTTCATCAGATCGCAACCGAAGAGGCTTTTGATCTCATCGTTCTTGATACGCCCCCCAGTGCAAATACGAGCGCGTTTCTAGAGGCCCCAGACACACTCGCAGTTTTCTTCGATGATCGAATCATTAAATGGTTTATTAAACCTGGCAGCAAACTCGTAGCCGCAGGGCTGAAGATGGCGTTGGAGATTCTGGAAAAACTAACCGGCCATGGTTTTATTTCTGAGCTCATCGAATTTGCGACCGCACTTTTTGAGCTTCGGACCCAGTTCATGATCAATCTCAAAACCGTATCGGATCTGCTTCACCAAAAGGAGGTTTCATTCTTGATGGTGACAAGTCCAGAGCGCCTATCTAAGAATGATACGCTTGAATTCGTGAGCAACCTTTCCCCGCGGGGGTTGCGCTTTTGGGGTTTCATTATCAATCGAGTCTTAAGTCGCCGCATCGGTATTGAAAATGTTGAAAAGATCGATTTGACCGCACTGGGCAAAACGGTCGACGCAGCGGATGCCAGTATTTTGCTAAAGAATTTCGGTCTTCTTCACCCTGCCTTGGAGCACGAAAAAGATGCCACGCGATACTTACGCAGTATTTCTCGGAAAAACAGCTCAGTCATCTTTGTTCCCGAACAGCAGCAAGATGTGCATTCAATTGATTCACTTTTGAATGTGAGCCAGGGACTATCCTGATTCCATTTTACGCCTTGAGTAACGAAGGACATAGTGCCAGAATAGAGTCATTAATGACCCAAGCGCACCTTTTTGTAGCCATTGTGAGCATGCTTCTAAGCGGACTTTGGGGAGCGTCCTTCGCGCCCTCTGCGGTAGCGGCAGACAAGATCTCCCACATGACCATCTCAAGCATGACGACAACCGACGATCCCCAGATTGTCGAACTCGCCACCGAATCAGCGTTGCCTAATGGGACATTGATCCTTTTGAAAAAAGATGGGAAAAAGATTGCGGCCTATAAGAGCATTGGATCCTCCAGCGGCAATTCAACCCGCGCGAAACTCTACAAAAGTTACGAGTCAACCGTTCCACCAGGACCATTCAATGCGACCCTTGTTCTTCCTGCCGCCCCCGAGTCAGATGATTTGGATCTGCCGGTTCCGGAGGCGCGCCCGGAAACGCGCCAAGAAGTGCGAAGTGGCAATTCAAGGAGCTCCCGGAGCTCTAGCAACTCGTCGCGCGCTAAAGTGGGCATCGGTGGGGACTTCTTCATGACCCGTCCCTTCACAGGGCTTGGCGACTCCTTAACTTCGGCGAGCTCTTATTGGTCCTACGGTGCATTGCTTGGATACCAAGCCAATCCTTGGTTTCGCCTAAACGTAGGCGCCGGAATCAGCTCCGCCCTCCTCACCATTATTCCCACGATCAGACTAGGTGGGACTATCAATCTGATGAGTTCAGACCTCTCTCCAACCATCGGAGTTAACGCCGATTATATTTTCTATTCTGAGAGTACTACTGACTCTTCAGTCTCCGCGCAACAGATGAGAATTGGCCTACCCATCGGAATCGATTATCAGGCGGCGGGGGGACTCCATATTTCGCTTAATTTTTACCCCATTTATTGGCTTTATTCGAGCTTTTCGTATTCGTATACTTCTGCCGGAACGACAACAGCCACGTCAGCCTCGGGACAACGGGTTAATGCCTTCATGAATGTTCCGGTGTTTTTCCAGATCGGGTTTTTCCCGAGTTCGGGCAGAGGGCGGAGTTCGTCGTATTGAGGTTATTTGCCGGGGATCCAAGTGCCTCCGGATTTTACACAGGAAGCCTTGAATGATGCCTCAGTTTTTTCGGGGTAATCACGGTACTCAAACTCAATATAAGCTGGATTGGTATTATCAGCCGGATTAGTTTTGCATGAACCAAGAATATTCATAGAAGAGCAAGATGCACTCACAACGCCAAAGCATGCTGCATTAGCTACATACTGTGATATTTTCGCTTTATAAAGTAGACAAAAAGCCACTGCGTTTGTCGCTACACTCACGGAACAAGCCAGCTTCCCTGCCTCACTGGCCACCGCCGAATTCTGAGCAGCCGTCGAATCAGGAGTAGCCCCTCCTGCTGCACTCGTTCCAGCTGCACTGGTGGAGCCAAGAGTACCCGTTGTCGTCGTCGACTTGCCATCCGGTCCCGTTACCGTCGTGGTGTATTCGAGAGGTTCGCTACTGTTGACTTTACACGCATTCAACGCCAAAGCCGCTAAAATCATTAAAATAGAATACGGAATAAATTTAATCTCATCCCCCTCTTACTTACCCGCGGTCCAGGTATTACCCTTTGTTGCACAGGTCTTTGCGCCACTGGCCACAAATGACGACTGAATCTGTGGATCCGCACTATTATAATAGACCGTCTGCACAAGCGGAACATCAGCATTCAAATTCTTGCAGGTTCCGAAAACATTCGTAGTTGAACACGAATCACTCAAAACCCCTTTAATGAGGTTGCATCCGAAATTGGTATATACTTGCTGTGAATCTGGCGTAGCCACTGTGCAATACACCCATCCGCCAAGATTGACTGTGCAAGCAGGCTTATGCGGCAAGGGAACTTTTGAATTCGAAATCCATTTGCCTTTTTGAAGTCCGCACAAGCCCACGACTACGGTCTCATCTTGAGTGTAAAGAACCTCAGACAAACCACTGACGACTTCACAAACCCCTAGACTTCCCTCCGAAGTGCAACTATCAACAATCGCGGAAGTCCCCTTTTTCGGATCACTCTGATAAGCAGCTTCAAACTCTGCGCGAGTCTTCTTTAGCAAAGCGAGATCAGCAGTAACACACATTCTTAGCCCATCTTTCGCGACAATCTGCATGCTCACCGAACCCGCCCCCCCAGTGCCCGCACTTGCCCCCGATCCCCCCAGCGCCCCCAACGACGCACTCTCCGCTCCCGCCAGCCCCTTACTGACTGTCGTCGTGCCATCAGGATTTGTAATCGTCGTCGTATATTCCATAGGCTCATTGCTATTGATCTTGCACGCACTCAGCGTGAGCACAACTGCACTAGTTAGTATTGAGCACAAAATTCTTTTCATCCTAACTTCCCCCAAAACTTTTAAAATACATCCATCGGAATCGTATAACCCCCACGACTAAAACTATTCACCGTCACTGTCCGCTCATTCTCAAGTGCCGCAAGGGGCTTCTCTCCAATCAATTTTCGAACTTCGCTACGATAAGAATCACTCAGCTCCGCCAAGTGCGCGAAAACTTCGGGGGATCCCATCATCTCTTCTGGTTTCAGATCCTTCATCAGATTCTTTTTCGCTTCATAATAAGTCGCATTCGTCGCATCAAGGCGCGCCAAAACGTCCGCATCCAATTTGAATTCACTGAGAAGAATCTCTCGTCGTTTCCTTGCCCACGTTTCATCCAACTCCCCGCGTATTCTATCCAGCGCCTCAAAATCCGGAAGGTCACGCGGTCCCTCGTTGGACGCGGCAACCGGAGGCTTCACGGAAGCCAGCTGTCGATCGCTCTTGGATCTTTGAGGAACAGCGGCGAGGGTCGTGGGAGAATCGTTTTTAATCCCTGGCTTAACCCCTGCTTCGGGAGCGCTCACGACATTTAGCGCTGCCGATAAAGGGACAATTCGCTGCGCGATCTGATTGCTTTCAGGAATTTGTCTTGGCTGATCCACGACAGATGTCGTGAACACAAAGGCTCCGAAGACTAAGATGGCGATCGCAACGAACCGGACTTTTGTCATTGAGGTTACCCCTAAGTATCCATTTTAATTGATAAGGGGTGGTGGAACAATTGTGTCTCAGAAGACATAGGGGTAAAGTAAGGACTGAACGTCCATAGTCTTCAGCCCCTGAGCGCGACACGCATTTTGCCAGCCTGACTCGATACAGGAGTATTTGCGTCATTAGCATCATTTTGAAATTATTAAGTATTCTAAAAATATCCCCAAGCGATTCGGCTGACAAACCCCACAACATCGCTAGCTTGGCAAACGTAAAACAAACCGGGTCGTTATTTGAACTTAATCTTATTCCCCACATCAATCACGACGTCCAAACGCTCTTTGAATTGATCAGGATCATCACGAAAAGAGAGGGTGGTAACCGTGCTATCGGTCTTCTTATACTTAAACCATCCCACGTAGCGTGAGAAGAAGGCTTGGATCGAATAGCTGCCGGAGTTGTCGTAGGCCGTAAAGCGCTCGATCAACTCTTGAAGGTGTTCCTGCGTCACCCACTGAATGCCAAAGGGCGCATCTAAAAAATGCTTGGAGGCAAACTTAGGACCCGCCTGCTTACCCATATCAATCATGAGTTCTTTTACGGAATCAGGACTAAGTTTAAACAAAAACCGAGGTCTTAGCGTTCTACGCAAGGCAAGTGGGCCGGCATCACGAATCGTGGAGAAGTTGGGGATTTCAACGGAATAAGTTTTTGATTTGAATTTCAAAGTGGCGTCTCCGCCCTCTTCATTCGTCGAAAGCTCGCCGTCAAGCTCGCCCAATTCTCTTTGGGTGGTAAAGCACAGGCGCTTGCGCTCGTTAGACGCTTCAGTGCAAACATCATCGACGAGGTAGATGAGTTTTGTTTTGACTGCGACCGTGTAGGTTCCTGCCGCTTGCGCGGGGACATTAAAGGTAAACCCTGCAAAAAAAGTGATCAGCCCCATCATGCCAAAACAGAGATTAAGATTTGTTTTCATTGTGCCTCCACAGAAGACATGGGCGATGCCGCCATTTTCTGACTCATGATTTTCCCAAGTACTCGCACCGTATCGGGACTGAGATTGGCCAGGTATTGATTCCAAAGTGAGGCTGAAAATTCAAGCCCCGCCTGATCGCTTTTGTGCTCACCTTGAAGGACTTCGAGCGAGATCGAATCTTTGATCGAATTAAGCTCTTCAACTTCGCTATTAAACGTCACACCTGCTTCTGTGGGCAGATCCAAAGCCTGAATCTGATCACGGCTCAAAGGCTGAAAAGCAAAACCAGGGCTGCCATCTTGATCCAAGAGAAGAATGCCCGCATAAAAAGCGACGATGCCCAGAGTTCTGAGCCAGGGTCTCTTTTGATAGGAGCCCTCGATAAACGCGATCACTCCAGCGCTTGTGGTGACGCCTCCTGCAAGGGCAAGATTCACTCCGGTCAGCGGGAAATACATGAACTCAAGCCCCGCAATCACGATGGGAGGGCTAATCACCAAGCCCACCAAAGCCTCCGATCGCCTCGGTGCCAGCAGGCTCGTACCCAAGAGTGTGATAAACAGTCCAATGACAACAGATTTGCGAAACATCATGAGGTCCCCCTTTTTCAGATTTCGGGGTCCTTCATACCTTGTGGCGACGCACTAAGTCAAGCAAGGTCTTCGCCCCTTTCTCAAATAGTCACTCACTCAGACCTTTAATTGACACGCCGAATAAACCCTGGTAACTCCTCACTTTAAATGAAATACGATCCTTGGTACAAAACCACATTAACCCTTCCAACTGAGGGCCGACTTCGGTTCGATATTCCACACGATCTCTTTTCCACCATTCGCATCGACGAAGGCACCCTGCTTTTGCTTGAGAACTTGCCTGATTTTTCGCCCAAAAATATACTGGATATGGGCTGTGGCTATGGGGCCTTGGGACTACCCATCGCCGCAAAGTTTCCGAACACTCGCATTGAAATGGTTGATCGCGATCTTTTAGCCGTGGCGTGGGCTGCAAAAAATGCTGAGCACAATCATCTTACGAATGTCCTTACTCACGGAAGTTTAGGCTATCGCGACCTTGCGCCCTCTGGGCCGAAATTTGATTGGATCTTGTGTAACGTTCCCGCCCGAATCGGCAGACCCTTTATCAAAAGTCTGCTGAAACGCGGCCGTGACAGACTCACCGCAGCCACATTATTGGGGGTGACAAAAAAGAATCTGCAAAACCAGCTATTTTCGCGCTTTATCCTGCGCGAGCACCAGGATATTTTCTTCATGGGACGAAAATTGCTGGCCGAAACAGGCCAAGCGCAAACCCTGGAATGCCAAATATTGGGCAAAGCCCCCGTTCCCTTTTGGGCGCGGCTCGAGATGATTTTTGTGCAGAATCTGGCAAGCCTTTGGGAGTTTCGCGTCATGCTGAGCGATATCAGCCCAAGCAAGCTGATTGAAGCACAACTGGTCAACGCCAAGGCAACGCTGGATACGGCTCATGCCGAGCTGCAGCGCGCCTTTCTCATCGAAAAACAGGCCGCCCGCACCGACAGCCTGACCGGTCAATATAATCGCCGTCACTTCTTTGAATACGGCGATTATGAGTTTAACGTCTCTTTACGCTATGAATCGCCGCTGACTATCATCATGTTCGATGTCGATCACCTCAAAGTGGTTAACGATACGCTC
>CAIRTR010000254.1 GCA_903881565.1 Oligoflexia bacterium
GAACTCAGTATCCGTGAGTTGGCTCTCCTCATTAAAGGCGTTGTGGGGTTTGAGGGCGAGCTTAGATTTGATTCCTCACGCCCCGATGGCACCCCCCGAAAATGCTTAGATAGCACCAAGATTCATAGGCTGGGATGGCAAGCCAAGATCGGGCTTCGAGAGGGGTTGGCGGGGGTTTATAAGTGGGCGATGGAGAAGGGAAGATTCAGCTAAGCCCCCTGACGGAGCAACCCCAAATAAAAGGAGACCTAAAGAGCGTCTGGGCGAGCGCAGAGTTTCATCGGATCACCCAATGCCCACCTTTGTCTGGGCCAACTCGATTGATAAGTCCGCGAGCCTTTAGAGAATCAATATTTTTTTGAACATTTCTAAGGGTGATACCGACCTTTTCAGCCAATTCCCTTGCCGTTACGATCGGCTTCAACTTAATCTGCTCGTAAATAGCGCGCTGATTGTCGCTCAAGGTCCCTACGTCTTTTTCTACGTCGCTCCCTACGTCTTTTTCTACGTCCCTCACGCCCTTGGGCCTAAAGAGGACAATCTTCAAGAAGTTGCCCATATCCTCAAATTTAGGCGGTTTAAGTCCCGCATCCTTCATGGCCTCGCGGATACGCAAAATTCCGGTTCCTGCTTTTTCAACCACATCCATGCGCGCAAACATGTCAGCGATGATTTCGTTTCTTCTTGCCGATTTCCCACCGATATTCTTGGCTGTAACTCCCTCTGGCAAGCCCCCAGGACTAATTATTTCAATACGGTCTGGAAACACACGAACCTGGATGCTCGTTCCACTATATTGATAATCCCGATGAATAATCGCATTGGCTATCGCCTCTCGCCATGCTGTCAACGGGATCTCATATTCGTTCTTACGACGGGTAGTCTCAATAATGGCCTGAAGACTTAGATGGCGCTTAAGAAAAAACTCTGCCTCGTTAAACTGAGTGACCAGATCGCCCCGCACTTCTTTTCGATCAAAAATATGAACTCCTTTTAAGTCTTTGAAGGCGAGGAGCATGACCTGTGAATGCAGGAAAAATTGGTCAATTTTCGCTGCAAAAAAGAGCACGCCGGCGTGATTGATCTTGTCGCCCTTCATGAGATTCAAACTCTTGAGAATATCTGGCAACCTTTTCTGATTGACGGGATATTTGATCCCAGCTGTCTTGTAAAAATCCTTAACTTTCTTCAATGAAATATCTGATGGGCTCGCGTCTGCATTAGCCCTGGAATCAAAATGGCTACCCACATTAGCGACAAAAGCCGCCTTGGTTTCGTTGCGAGTGAGCTTTTGAGTAACTGCATCAAAACGTTTGTAGTAGACCCCCGCACACGAATAGGGTTTTTCGCCTCCTTCAGCGACAGCAACCACCACAACGTCATCAAGCTGTTTCACTTTGATTTCGATTTCTGGATCACAATTGCGCCCAAGACTGAAGATCTCTGCTTTCATCTGACCTGTGAGGTGCTCTCCAACAAGCCTCCCATTATCCGCCACACCAAGAAGGAGACACCCCCCTCGAGAATTGGCAAACGCACAAATATCCTGAGCGATTTTCACGGTAAACTTTTCTTTAAACTCGACGGTGAGTCCTTCACCTTCTTGAATGAGTAAGGTCAAGTCAGATTTGGTACTTAGACCCATGCGTCACTTCTCACCGTCCAAAAATCCTGCGCCATAGATCAGACTTTAGATCGAGGCAGGCAGGGATTTCAAGGGGTGAATTGTTCGAAAATACACGGCAGCATAATAAAGCCAGCCTTTTTCCTACCTTTTATGATTCTTTGCGATTCAAAACCATATCTATAAGCGTCCGTTATCCAATTTTCGGAAACCATCGGAATTCGAATTCCTAACAAACCCGAAAAATAACTAACCTCGCATGAGCTCGGCCAAATTTAGCCGCCAAACAACGCCACTGATCCCCGGAATCACTGGCCAAGAACTCAGCATCAAAAGAAGTTGGCCCTCCTCATTAAAGACGTTGTGGGGTTCAAGGGCGAGCTTAGATTTGATTCCTCACGCCCCGATGGCACTCCCCGAAAATGCTTGGATAGTACCAAGATTCATAGGCTGGGATGGACTGCTAAGATTCCGCTTCGGGAGGGGTTGGCTGGGGTTTATAAGTGGGCGCTGGAGACGTGGATATTTGGGTGAGGGCTAAAGTTACCTTACGAAAGATCCGAAACTCGGACGTTGAGTCTCAGAATCAAACTGGGAGCAGAGGAAAGATTCTTTCAAGTGCTTGATTGCATTGGTGTTTCAAGTTTTTAAAAGGGTCCATATAGTGCTATTCTGAACGAAGTATTGGAGAATACTTATGGCAGACACAGAGAAACCGACAGAAACTATGCCGATTACCGCGAACAGCTTTACGAAAGAAAAATCAGAACTGTATCGGCAATTTCAGCGACTCAAACCCAAACACTCGACTAACGATGAAGCCATTCAATCCGCTGCTCACGATCTGGAGGTTTTAGCCGCACAGAGAAGTCAAACCGTGGAAGCCCTAATCAAGGACGCGCACACAACCAAAAACACTCAACCACATCACGTGCAAGCCCTGACCTTGGAGCGAATAATTGCCCGCCTTCGTCCCTCAATCAACAAATGACTCTCAAACACGATTGGGCAAGCTTACAAACCTATCTCAATGCCCACGAGCGCGTCCTCAACACCTACTCAAAATACATGGACAAACCTCGCATTTATCAACAAACGCTCATCACAGCTAATTATCTTTTACTCGAATGCACGGGCATCGCCTTTACGACTTATGCCGGCAGCAAGGTCCGAGTAGATATCACAAAGGACGTGGAAATTGACGACTCAAACCCAAAACGCCTCCGTGCGCTGACGGTAGGTTACAGTTACAACCGCAGAACTTAAACCGGAGAGCCCTCCACATCACTATTTCCATCACATGCATTCTTGGGATTCTGGCCAAGAGCAGATCATCCACATCGCTGATGATGCCTGGCCCCATGTAGACGAGTTCATCCGCGATGTACTTAGCGGGTATTAATTACTGGAACTCCTGGACCAAAAAACAGTTCGAGCCTTCTTTAAAGAAGGTTATACTCGCTGCGGCCCGCGTAGGCGGGATCCACGCGAATTCCACTTATCCTGCTGATTTCATCTATGAAAATCTCACGATCGAAACCAACGTCATTCGCGCAGCCGCAGACTTTGGCGTCGAAAAACTCCTCTTTTTAGGCAGTTCCTGCATCTATCCACGAATGGCCCCACAGCCCATCAAAGAAGAATCACTCCTCACCCTGCCGCTAGAAGAAACCAACGAAGCCTACGCCATCGCAAAAATCGCGGGCCTCAAAATGTGCGAGGCGTTTCAGAAACAATACGGCAA